>NZ_VHLB01000160.1:0-10134 GCF_006547365.1 Myxococcus sp. AB056
GCACTTTCGGAGGCTCGGCCAGCCCTTTGCAAAGACCTCTGACCGGCCTCTCACGAGGCCATGGGCGGCGGGTCGGACGGCAGGTCGCAAGGGAGCGGGAACATGCGCGGGGTCATCACCGGACGAGAGGTGGTCGCCAACCTGGGGCTCATCTACCGGGAGTTCGGGACGGGCTGCGTGCTGCGCTGCCTGTGGGTCATGCTGAGCGGGAAGACGACGACGTTCCTCGAGGTCGCGTGCCCGCCGGTGGCGAAGCGGTAGCAACGGCACGGGCCGCGGAGGAAGGTTCCCCGCGGCCCGCGCCACCTCACGTCAGGTCACCGCATGAGCGTCACTGCGGGGCGCTGAGCCGCAGCCGCAGCAGCGTCGGCTCCACCCAGGCGCTCGCCTCGGGGCCGCCCGCCTCGGCCTGGGCATCCAGGGAGGCGTCGATGGCGGCCTTCAGCCGGTCGGCACGCGTCGTCACCGCCGGGTGCAGGTCCGCCAGGATGTTGTGGGCCGGCGGCGCGTTCGTGGCGCTGAACAACATGTACATGTCCATCACGTCGTTCATCACCGGGGTGACTTCCACGTCCTGCGGCGTGTCGTGGCCCGACAGCACCGCGTCCTCGCCATACAGCAGACCGCGCAGGTACTCGTCGTGGTCCAGCGACAACGGCAGCGCCAGCGCCGTATAGGCCTGCCACAGGAGCCGCGTGCCCGTCATCCGCTTCGCCTGGAGCTGCAGCGCGTCTCCCGCCTGGCCCATGCGCGTGACGATGCTGCCGTAGAACTGGCGCTGCTGGTCCTTCAGCGCGTCCACCACCCGGGTGCGGATGGCGGCGCGGAAGGCAGGGGCCGGGACGTAGTTGGACGGCGCGATGTCCCGCGAGACGTCGGACCAGCGCTTCGCCATCCACTCCTGGGGGTTGTGCTCGCTGTTCGGGTCGTAGGTGGGCCGGTCCACCCCGCGCACCAGCGTGACGAACTCAGAGCCGCCGGTGAAGCGGTGCTCGTACACGCGCTCGGACTTCAACGCGGACGCCGCAGCGTCCCAGTAGGTGTAGCGGACGTACAGCGTGGACACCAGCCGGTACTTGCGCTCGTACATGCCCCCGAAGCCCGTGAAGACCTCCGAGTAGAGCTGCCAGCTCCCCTCGCCGCACAGGTCGATGGAGGCATGGTCCACGTTCAGGTTGTCCGCGATGAGCAGCGGGCGCAGCACGTCGTGGTTCCAGCGGGCCGGGTCCACGCTGAGGGAGTCCGGCGCGCCGTCTCCGTTGTAGTCTCCCCACTCGCCGCCGCCGCAGGGGACGACGGGCTTCACATCCGGCTTCAGGTAGTGCGCCGCCGGCTCCTGGTCCGGGCCGCCCCACAGGTCGATGCCGTGCAGGCCTCGGGCGGGGCTGTGCCGCCAGTCGGACTCCGCCTGCTCGATGAGCGCCTTCAGCAACGCCCAGTCCCCCTGGTAGCGCGCGTGGAGGCCGGCGAACAGCGGCTTGCCAATGTTGCGCAGCGCCGTGTCCAGCTGCGTGCCCGCGGTGATGAGGCTGCTGTGCCGGGTGGAGACCATCTGCCCGCCGAGCACCGGCTGCTCCTCGAAGAGCTGCGCGTAGGCCTCCGCGCCGGCCATCCAGTCCTTCGGACTGGAGATGCGCTCGCCGCTCAGCATGGGCAGCCCCAGTTGAGAGGGGAACTCGCGCAGGTAGTTGATGTTGTAGGAGAGCTTGTGGGTGGACAACTCGTCCGCGGGGCTGACGTCCGGGTTGGAGCCGAGTCCGTCGATGCCCGCGAGGATGGTGGATTGACGCGCGTCCAACGCGCCCCAGATGGAGAACCGGTCCTCCGCCTGCGAGAAGTCCTTGTAGAGCATGGGCGAGGGGTGACGCGTGTCCCAGCCCAGGTAGCTCCAGGCCGTCAGCGTGAAGCCGTCGTTCTTCATGTCGGTGAAGTACTCGTACATGTTCTGGTCCACGCGGTTGAGCCCGGCGTGCAGCGAGTGCAAGGACGCCTGCACCTCCTCCACGTTCTGGTTCACCCGGCCCAGCTCCCAGTCCACCAGGTCGAAGCGCGCCTGCATGTCGCGGTGGATGTCGTTGAGCTTGCGGTCCACCCGATCGAACCGGGTGAACATCCGCGACTGCATCTGCTCGACGAACTGATGGAGCTTGCGGAGCTCCTCGAGGATGATCTGCTCGATGGGCGGCTCGGCCGCCCCGCGCAGCAGGGAGAAGAGCTGGAAGGCAGCGCCGATGAGCTGCCCGGTGAAGATGGCGCCGCTGACAATCTCGAAGCCCTTCACGCCCAGGTTGAGGAAGCTGGAGACCTTCTCGGCGATCTTGACGGAGCTCTCCGCGTACTTCGCCACCGCCTCCAGCGTCGTGTTCAGCGCGCTGGCGAACCTCACGATGTCCGCTGCGAACTGCGTCTCGCCGTCCTTCTTGAACAGCTCGGCCACCAGGCCCAGGCCGCCCGTCACACCTTCGCGCACGCCGTTGAGCTGGTCCTTGAGCTGGGTGCCCCGCGCCCTCGCCGCGTCGATGGCCGCCTGGAGCGCCGCCTCCTCGGCCGTCGGCGTGCCGGACAGAGACGCCTGGGCCGCGCCGCCCTCCGCCAGGGCCAGCGTCTGCCCCGGCTCCTTCAGCGCGATGGAGGCGCGGTACGCCTGCTCGGCGACGTTCAGGTTGTTGAGCATGTCGGAGTACTGCTGCGCCGCGGACAGGCCCGCGGTGGACGCCGTCAGGATGAAGCCTCGCGCGTCCGCCTTCGTGGTCGACAGGCTCCCGTCGTTCGCCAGCCGGGGCAGCACGAAGGCCGCCAGGGGTCCCATGGGCCGGAGGGCCAGCATCTGCGCCGCGGTCTGCGTGGTCTGGACGCCCACGCCCGCGCCAATGCCGCCGCCGTTCACCACCGCCGCCAACGCGACGTTGCCCTGGGCCAGGTCATGCAGCCGCGACCAGGTCTCCTCGGAGAAGACCTCCGCGTCTCCGTAGCGCTCCACCAGCGAGTGGGCGGTGGCGAGGCCACGCTCCAGGTCCAAGCCATTGTGCATGCTGCCCAGCAGCGACTGCGCATAGGCCCGCAGCGCCTTGCTCGCCGCCGTCGTCGTGGGCAGGTGCGGCTGGGCCCGCGCGAGGATGCGAATCATCGTCCGCACCCGCGGGCCGGAGCCGTCCTTCGCCGGGTCGAAGGGGTAGACGTTCAACGCGGTGGAGACGGCGTTGAGCGCCGCCGTCAGCTCGGCCTGGGAGAGTGCCGGGTTGTCACGGGCCAGGAAGTACGCCACGCCCGCCTGGAGGTGCAGCCGGGGGTCCGGCCGGGACATGGCCACCGCCGCGTACACGCGCCGGTTCACCTCCTGCGCGGTCAGCGAGAAGGTGCCGCGGCACTCCGAGCACAGGATGGGCGCGTCATAGACGGGCGCGCCGCTGCTCCCGGAGGCCGCCCACTGCGCCTGGGCCTGGGCCTGCACCTGCGCCAGGGTGGAGCTGGCGGGCGCCTGGCCCTCCACGAAGCCCGCACCGCACTCCGCGTCCGGCGCCAGGCCGTGGCTGACATCACGGCAAGTGCCTTGGAGCTGCGCGCCGCTCCCAGGGCCGCAGAGGCCCGTCATCGTTCCGCACTGCGCCGCGTCGGTGACCCAGGCGCCGTTCACCTCGCACGTCTGGGGGTTGAGGCAGGCCACCGTGCAGGGCGACTCCACCGTGCCGCACTGCGGTCCCGTGCCCATGTGCGGCACCGGGTAGTTGGAGTAGGTGATGTAGCAGTACTCCTCGCCCACGCCCGCCGCGGCGTGCTTGAGGGCTCCGCCTCCCACGAGCATGGATTCCGAGGTCCCGCCCCCCGGGGGCCTGCCACCGATGTACCAGGTCCAGGTGATGCCCCCCCACGTGGACGCGGGCGCGTTGTCCATCATGTAGTTCTGGGCGCCGACCTCACACGAGGCGTCGGGCCGTGTGCCCAACGGAAACACGGCCTGGTGCACGCCCAACGTGGAACCGAAGTCCGCGTGCCGGCACGTGCCGTAGGACGTACACGTCTTCGGGCTCGTGTCCGCGCCACAGGCCGCGCTCGTCTGCCGCGCGTAACACTCCAGGCTGTAGGTGAAGCCGCCGGTACACATCCATTCACCGGTCGCGATGTCATCCGGCGTGCAGGCGAGGCCGTCCTCGGCGGTCCGGGTGACGACGGGCTCCGCGAGCGGCGGGGTGCCCTGGGGCGCGGGCCCACCGCAGCCCCAGAGCGCCAGCGCGGCCACCACCCCCTGGAGCCAGCGAGGATGCCGGCGACTGGCGGGCGCGTGTGCCCCGGGCGGACACACGTCTCCCCTCAACGACGAATTTCGCGACACATGCATGCAGCAGTTCCCCCTCGTTCGGGTCTGCGACGGCATGGAATGCCGTCCAGCACCGGATACGGAGGGAGCGTGGATTTCTGGTCGTCACGCTGAAATGAAACGGGCCGCGAGGAAGGCTTCCTCACGGCCCGAATCATTCACATGCATGTGCCCGGCAGACGCCGGGCAGGACGGCTAGGGCTCGCCCCGGCGCGGCTTGTCGGAGTCGACCGCGTCCTTGATGGCCCGCTTGGCGTCCTCAATCTTCCCCTTGATGGCGCCCTTCGCGGAATCACGCTTGCCCTCGGCCTCCAGCTCACGGTCGCCGCTCGCGACGCCGGCCACTTCCTTGACCTTGCCCTTGGCCTTGTCGGTCCACTCGCCCATGACGGGTCTCCTTTCACAACAGACAGCGCGTTGGTGTCAGGCAGAGTGTGGGCATTCCAGAAGAGCCGCGCAGGCACCCCAGGGCCCCCCGCCTGGGCGGCAACCAGGTGCGAAGAACAGAGACGGGCAATCCAAGAATTCAGTGCCAACCACTCTCTGACAAGCACTGCATTTCCATACACGCTGGATGAGGCGGAACGGGACTGGACATTGACGGCGAGCAATTCGGGCCGCACGCTGGGGTCACTGCTACCCAGGAGCACCGCTTTCCCGATGGCCACCTCCTCGCTACCGACCCCTGGCGCCCTGCTACGCCGGCTCTACCTGCTGCGGTCTGTCGTCACCACGGTGGCCTTCACGCCCGCGGTCTACGTCGATATGCAGTTGCTCGACCTGTCGGGTGCGCGAGAGTTCAAGATTTTCCTGGGCATCATCACCCCAGTGGTGCTCGGCCTGTGCGCGGTGGTGCAGCCGCTGGTGGTGATGCCGTGGCTGATGAAGCGCGCCCTGAGCGCCCAGGGGACGACGCGGGTGGAGCGGCTCATTCGCATCCCCTCCAGCATCGCCTTCGTGGAGATGATGGTGTCGTGGACGCTGGGCGGCATCCTCTTCAACGGCGGCGCGGTGCTGCTCCTGGACCGGCCGGCGTCGGTGGTGATGGTGGGCGTGGCGGTGGCGGTGAGCGCGGGCCTCTTCAGCAGCCCGCTGGCGTACATGCTGTTCGAACGGGTGATGATGCCCACAGTGCTGGACGCCTATCAGCGCGCGCCCAGCACGAAGCCCGCGGGTGAGGGCTTCGCCACGCGCCAGCTCTGGCTGCTGCCCGCGATGGTGGTCTCCGCGCTGCTTATCACCTGTCTGGCCAGCATCGTCACGCTGCACCTGCGCCTGGAGCGCGGCATGGGCGCGCTGGCGGCGGACCTGGCGGCGCAGGGCGACACCGCGGCGGCCGAGCGCGTCCAGGCCACGGTACGGCCGCTGGAGGCGGAGCTGGTGCAACCGGTGGTGGTGCTCGGCGGGTATGCCGCGCTGGGCTCCATCCTCACCGCGGCCTGGGCGGCCCGCCGGCTGGCCCGGGGGGCTCGCGCGGTGGGTGCGTCCCTGGAGGCCCTGGTGGAGGGCCGCGCCACGCCGCCACAGTGGGTCTCCTCGGATGAAGTGGGCGACCTGGCGGCGTCCACGTGGCAGCTGTACCAGCGGCTCCAGGAGATGCCGCGCTCGCTGCGCGCCTCCGCGGGAGACCTGGCCGACGCGGGCCAGCGGCTGTCACAGGCCAGCTCCCAGCAGAACCAGACGCTGTCGCGGCAGGCCGCGGCGCTGCACCAGGCGCGCGCCACGGCGCAGGAAATCCAGCAGGCGTCCCACGTCACGCACTCGCGCGCCACCAGCATCCTCCAGGTGGCCGAGCGCGCCGCCGCCGTGGGCAAGCTGGGTGAGGAGTCCCTGGCCGGCACGGAGAAGGGGCTCACCGCCATCCGCGACATCGCGGCCGGACTGCACGAGCAGATGCTCGACCTGGAGCAGCGCGCCCGCGAGGTGGGCCGCGTGTCGGAGGTGGTGAAGTCGCTGGCGGACCAGTCCCACATGCTGGCCATCAACGCGGCGATTGAAGCCACGCGCGCGGGCGAGCACGGCAAGGGCTTTGGCGTGGTGGCGCGGCAGATGCGCGACCTGGCGGACCAGTCCGTCCGGGCCACCAACCAGGTGCGCGGCCTGCTGGAGAGCATGGCCGCGGCCACCCAGCAGGCCACGGCGATGTCGGACCAGGGCGCGGAGGGCGTGGCCGAGGCCCTGGAGCCGCTGCGGCACAGCGGCGAACGGCTGCGCGAGCTGGCGGGACTGTCCAAGGAATCCGCGGCGGCGGTGCGACAGATTACGGAGGCCGTGTCGCAGCAGCACGCGGGCGTGGACCAGCTCTTCGCGGCGGTGCGCGAGTTGGATGAGCTGACGACCGACACGCTGCGGCACCTGGACACCACGCAGCAGGCGGCCTCGGCCGTGAGCCACGCGACGGGACAAGTGTCGCAGCTGGCTGAACGCTACGTCTGATGCGGCGGCTCGCCCGTGCTCGAGCGCGGGCCACGGTGCCGCTGCCTCAGCCGTTGGAAGGCGCGTCGTCCTCCGCACGCGCGGCGAGCATGGGCGTCAGACGCCCCTCCGAGCTCAGCACGGGCGTGCGCAGCAGCACGGCGAGCTGGCCCACGAGCACCGCCAGCCGCGTCAGCCGCTCCCGGGGCTCCTCTCCGCCCGCCTCGAAGCTGGCCGCGTCCAGGTAGGCGAGCTGCGCCGAGGCCCGTCCATGCAGCCCCGCCACCCGCTGCTCCAGCGCCGTCAGCCGCGCGCGCAACTCCCCCAGGAACGCCGTCGTCCGGGCCAGCAGCGCGGAGGCCTCATCGAGCGCCCGCGCCCCCTCCTCCGGAGCGCTCCCCGCCAGGATGGCGCGGGCCGAGATGGCTGCGTACAGCGGCGTCCCATCCAGCACCACCGGCGGCGAATCCTCGTCCAGCCAGCCCCGGTCCAGCCACGCCAGCACGGACTCCAGCGCGGCGGGCACCTCGGCACCCGCGCCCAACAGGGGCCAGTTTCGCCGCGTCGCGCGGGACAGGGATTCGCGCAGGAGCGCGCGCAGCGCCTCCAGCGCCTCGGGCTCCAGCAGTTCGGCTTCCCGGACGTGCCCCCAGCGCTCCAGCCGCTCCAACAGCGCGCCGAAGGGCACCAGCACCTCCACATGCACCCGCGCCTGGAGCGCGCCGTAGGTGCCCACGCCGTCGCGGACCTGGAGGCGGTCCGCCCGGAGCGCGGCCACCGCCCCGCGGTGCCGCTCACGCGCATCGGCCAGCCGGGCATCCCCAGGCGGGGTGACGCCCGTCTCCGTCAGCACCTTCCGCACACCCAGGCCCAGTGCCGTCAGCACCAGGCCACCCACCGCGAATGGGATGAAGAAGGGCATGCCTCGCAACTATGCCAGCTTCGCCCCCGTCCCGCCCGGCGGATGCGGGCGGCCCTTCCCCGCCTGCCGGGTGGGCGCGCCACCGGATGGCGCGGCGCTCACCCCGCGCGAGCTTGCGGTGGCGCCTCTGGCTCCAGCGGCGGCACATACGGCCAGCCCGGCAGCGGTCCCTTGCCCGCCTCGCGCGTCAGGTAGTCCGCCGCGATGTTCGCGCTCTCCATGATGGTCAGCAGGCCGCTTCCCGGATGCGTGCCGCCGCCCACGAAGTACAGCCCTTCGATGTCCCGGTTCTTCACCTTCGGCCGCAGCGGCCCCAACTGCAGCCACGTGTGCGACAGGTTGAACACCGCGCCCCGGAACACGTTGAAGTCGTCCCGCCACGTCTCCGCCGTGAAGTAGCGCTCCTCGCGGATGTGCTCGCGCACGCCCTTCAGCCCCACCTTCTCCAGCATGACGGGGATGCGCTCGCGCAGCGCCTGCTCCGTCTTCACCCAGTCCACCGGACGTCCCGTGTTCGGCGTGGGCACCAGCACGTACAACGTCGAATGGCCCGCCGGCGCGCCGGATGAGTCCGTCACGCCCGGATTGCACACGTAGAAGGGCGGGTCCTCCAGGTCGACGTGCCGGTCCTCCAGCGCGTCACGGTCCGTGCGCCGCGCGGACTCCGACAGGTAGATGAGATGGTGCGGCAGGTCGGCGTACACCGTGTCCAGGCCGTAGTACGCCATGAACGTGCTGCACGAATACTTCGCGCGCTCCAGCGCCGCGTCCGTCAGTCGCGAGCCTTCCCGCGCCTCCGCCGGAATCAGCGACCGCGCCGCGTAGGCCAGGTCCGCGTTCACCACCACCGCGTCCGCGTCCAGCACCTCGCCGCCCACGAGCTTCACGCCCACCGCGCGGCCCGCGTCCACGCGCACCTTCTCCACCGGCGTGCCCATGCGGAAGGTGGCGCCCAAGTCCCGCGCGCAGCGCATCATGCCGCGCGACAGCTCGCGGAAGCCGCCCTCCACGTGCCAGACGCCGAAGGCCAGCTCCAGGAAGGGAATCACGCTGAACACCGACGAGCACGTCGTGGGATGCAGGCCCAGGTACTTGGACGGGTACGCCAGGGCGTACGTCACCCGGTCATCGTGGAAGAAGCCGTCCAGTTGCCGGTACAGCGTCTGCCAGGGCTTGAAGCGCAGCGTGGGCGCCAGCCGCCACGGCGCGTAGTAGCCCAGGTTGTCCGCGGAGGTGCAGATGAACTTCTCGTAGGCGATGCCGTACTTCTCCCGCCCGTCCTCCATCCATTGGCGCAGCGCGGACGCCTGCCGCGGACCGAACTTCGCCAGCTCCGCCTCCATGCGGTCCAGGTGCCGGGTGGTGTCCAGGTGCGTGCCATCCCAGAAGTGCACCCGCGTGTTGACGTCCAGCGGGAGCAGCTTGACGTAGTCCTCCAGCCGCCGGCCCGCGCGCCGGAATATCTGCTCCAGCACGCCCGGCAGTTGGAGGATGGAGGGCCCGGTGTCCACCGCGTACTCGCCCGACGCGCCCAGCGTCAGCCCCTTCATCCGCCCTCCGGGCACCGCGTCCTTCTCCACCACGGTGACCCGGAAGCCCTGCCCCGCCAGGTTGATGGCGGCCGACAAGCCCCCCGGTCCCGCACCCACGACGATGACGTGCCGCACGCTGCCTCCCTCGCTTGCCATGCCCTACCGGATGCCAAGGCCCTCCGGTACCCAGGTGAACGGAATCCCACCCACTCATTCACCTGGCGAACGCGCGAACCAGCCAGGACGTTACAAGAGCACCATCCGGCACTGGCCCCCGGGTGGACGCCATTCCAGCCTTCTTCGGCCACCGTGCCACCGCATTCCTCCTCCCACCTGCGCCGCAACGCCGCCGCCTACTGCGTGCTCCTGGTGGGGCTGCTCCTCACCGCCGCGTCGGCGGCCTATGTGCAGCAGAGCATCCATGAGCGCCACCTGCACCGCTTCGACGGCGCGGTCCATGACGGGGTGCTGGGCCTCCAGCAGCGCCTGGAGCTGAACCAGTCCCTGCTCCAGGGGGTGCATGGACTGTTCACCGGCAGCCGCTTCGTGAACCGGGAGGAGTTCGACGCCTACCTGGAGAGCCTGGAGCTGAACCGCAGCTTCCCAGAGATGGAGGGCGTCGGCTTCGCGCGGTGGATTCGGCCGGAGGACGTGGCCCGGTACGACGCGAAGGTCCGCGACAGGCAGGAGCCAGGCCATCCCGTGTGGCCCCCGGGCCCACGCGAGGCCTACACCACCATCATCATGATGAACCCCCTGGACGCGCGCACGCAGCAGGGCCTGGGATTCGACATGCTCACCGAGCCCCACCGCCGGGCAGCGATGCTGCGCTCACTGGGAACGAGGCGCCAGGCCGCCACCCACAAGGTGCGGCTCATCCAAGGCTGGGAGGACGCCGCGGGCCGCGTGGGCATCGTCATCTTCATCCCCGTGTACACCCGAACGAAGGC
>NZ_VHLB01000161.1:0-10082 GCF_006547365.1 Myxococcus sp. AB056
CCTCCCCCTCCGCAGCACGACGGAGACGACCCGCCCCCTGGGCGCGCGCCCCGCCGCGGGCACGGCTCCACAGCGCGTGCTGTTGGTGGATGACAGCCGCTCCATCCGCACGCTGCTGAAGATCTACCTCATGGCTCGCAACTTCGAGTTCCTCGAAGCGGAGTCCGCCGAGGAAGGCCTCAAGGTGTCGGAAGCGGAGCCAGTGGACCTGGTCCTCACGGACTTCCACATGGATGGGATGAACGGCGCGGACTTCGCCGCGCAGATTCGCGCCAGCGCGAACCCGCGTCTGGCCAAGGTGCCCATCCTGATGATGACGGGCGACCCGAACGTGGCGGAGGTGCGCGCGCTGGGTCAGAAGGCCGGCATCAGCGCCTTCGTCCGCAAGCCGGTGAGCTGCGCGCAGCTCATGACGCTGGTGGACACCATCCTCCCGCTGCCGCGCAAGTAGCGCGCCGCGCCCCTCTGGGCGCCGCTTCACTCACGCCGGGTTCCGGGCCGCCGCAGCGGCGCGGGCCCGGCGTTTTCGCAGGGCTTCACCCACGCGAACGGCCATCAGGAGCGCCAGCACCGCGCCGTAGATGAGCGGCTCGGTGACGTCCTTCTTCACGCGCCACACGAAGTGCACCACGCCCAGCGCCGCGGCCCCGTAGGCCAGCCGGTGCAGGCGCTGCCAGCGCGGAAAGCCCAGCCGCCGCACCCACCGGTTCGTCGACGTCACGGCCAGGGGCACCAGCAGCACCAGCGCGGCGAAGCCCACGGTGATGAAGGGGCGCTCGGTGACGTCCGCCCACAGCGCGCCCCACGCCAGCCCCTGGTCCAGCACCGCGTACACGAGGAAGTGTGCCACCGCGTAGGTGAAGGCCAGGAGGCCCAGCGTGCGGCGCACGCGCGCGGGCCACGTCCACCCCGCCACCAGCCGCAGCGGCGTGCACGTCAGCGAGGCCACCAGCAGCACCAGCGCCAGCAGCCCCGTCTGGTGGAGCGCGGCTTCAATCGCGTTGGGCCCCAGCTCACCCCGGGGCCCCTGGACGGCGAGCATCAGCAGCGGCGACAGGCCCCCCACGACGAGCGCGGGGTTGAGCCAGGGATACGGAGACGAGGCCATGGCGCGGGGACTCAGTAGAACCGGCGCAGGTCCATGCCGGTGTAGAGGTGGGCCACCTGCTCCGCGTAGCCGTTGAAGGGCAGCGTGGGGCGGCGCTCGAAGTCACCGATGCGGCGCTCGCTGGCCTGGCTCCAGCGCGGATGAGGCACGGAAGGATTCACGTTGGCGTAGAAGCCATACTCGCGCGGCGCGGACAGGCGCCACGTCGTCATGGGCTCCTCCCGCGTGAGGCGGATGCGGACAATGGACTTGATGCCCTTGAAGCCATACTTCCAAGGAACCACGAGCCGCAGCGGCGCGCCGTTCTGGTTGGGCAACTGCCGGCCGTAGAGCCCCGTGGCCAGCAGCGTGAGCGGGTTCATCGCCTCGTCCAGGCGCAGTCCTTCCGTGTACGGCCAATCCAACAGGGCGCGGCGCTGGCCCGGCATCTGCTCCGGGTCCAGCAGCGTGGTGAAGGCGACGTACTTCGCGTGGCTGGTGGGCTCCACGCGCTGGAGCAGCGCCGCCAGCGGGAAGCCCAGCCACGGAATCACCATGGACCAGGCCTCCACGCAGCGCATGCGGTAGACGCGCTCCTCCAGGGAGAACCAGGACGTGAGCTGCTCCACGTCCACCGTCCGCGGCTTGTGCACCTCGCCGTCGATGACGACGCTCCACGGCTTCGGCTTCAGCGTGTGCGCGAAGCGGGCCGGGTCGTTCTTGTCGAAGCCGAACTCGTAGAAGTTGTTGTAGGTGGTGACGTCCTCGTAGGGCGTGCGCGGCTCGTCCGTGTCGAAGGGGCCCATCGCCTGCGCCACCGGTTGCTCCACCAGCCCCGCGTCCGGGACGAAGCGGTCCATGGGGCGCGTCTGCTTGCGGCCCAGCAGGTGCAGCCCTCCGGCGACGGCGACGGCCGTGCCCGCGAAGAGGCCCGCGTTCTTCAGCAGCTCGCGCCGGCGCAGGTACGTCTTCTCGGGGGTGACTTCGGAGCTGGGCGGCTCAGCGGGCGGCTTGTCGCGCATGGCCCCTGTATAACGGCCCAGGCCGCCCGCGCGTTACCGGGCAGTGCCTTCCTGTCCCGGGAGCGTCCCGGCGCTCTGCGTCAGCGCGGCCTCACGGGCACGGGCGTCCTTCAGGCGCCACAGCCGCCACCAGGGTGTGCCCGGGGACTCGTGGTGCTCCCAGTGGTAGCCGAAGAAGAAGCACGACAGCAGGGCCCACAGGTGGTTGCGCGGCAGCGTGCGCGCGTGGTGCGGGGCCATGTCCGGCGTCTCCGGGCGCCGGTGCGGCAGGTAGGTGCCGAAGTAGAAGAGCTGCAACGTGCCCAGCACCGAGGGCAGCACCCAATAGCCGAGGATGTGTGGCTGGGAGACGCCCAGGAAGAGCAGCACGTTGAACTTGGCCGCCATCACCCCCAGCTGGGGCAGCGTGGTGTAGCGGGCCATGAAGGTGCCCAGCCACGGCCAGAAGGACTGGCTGTGGGTGGAAAAGTCCGGGTCCGCCTCGCTCGTGGGTCGGGCATGGTGGGCACGGTGGTTCACCACCAGGCGACGGTAGGACAGCCCCGCGAAGAGGAAGCAGGCGACCGTGCCCACGGCCTCGTTCACCCAGCGCCGGCCGGACACCGTGCCGTGCATGGCGTCGTGGCCGGTGATGAAGAGGCCCGTACACAGCCAGGCCTGGAGAGCGACGTGCAGCCAGGTGAGTGGCTCCACCCACGGCAGCTCCGCCCGTGTCAGCGCCCAGGCAAGGTGCCCACCCCACGCGCCCATGATGACGAGCGCGATGACGACGCCCCAGGGACCGGGCGGCGCTGGACGGAGTTGGCGGGCGGAAGTCTCCATCTCTCCTGCTTTCTGGCCATCGCCGGCCCGCCGCGCATGGGAAATGCCCAGGCGGCGGGGCGGGGCAATGGGCCGGTGGCTACTTCTTCACGTCGCGTACCAGCTCCTCCGCGGTGACGTAGCGCGGCTCGATGTCCACCGGCACGTCCTTGAGGCGCTCCAGCACGCGCCGCACGGGCGGGCGCACCACGCCGTGCTTCGCCAGCAGCGCCTCGGCGGCCTTCCGGTCGCCTCGGCCCTGAATCTCCATGAGCTGCTTCGTCAGCGAGATGACGGCCTGCTTCATCTTCGCTGGCACCACGGAGAAGGTGCCGTCCGCGTTCACCTTCACCGCGCCGGTGTCCAGGAAGGAGTTGAGCTGCACGGCGATGCCCTTGCCGTGCGCCTCGTCCACGCCGAAGCGGATGGAGCGGAAGGCGGAGGCCAGGAACGTCGTGTACATGGTGCGCTCCAGCGACTTGTCGATGACGCCGGTGTCCACCAGGCGCTGGAGCGCCCACAGGCCGGAGATGTCCGCCTTCGCCTCTTCGATGGCGCTGGAGGCCGACTGGAGTTCCTTACGCACGGTGGTGGCCTTGCCACCCACGGTGATGTTGCTGGGCCCCAGGCCGTGCATCAGCTCGTGCATCAGGATGTGCGTGAAGAAGGCATCGAAGGAGACGTCCTTCTGGTCCGCCGGGGTGAGGGCCACCTTGGCGATGGGCAGCAGCACGCGCTCGAACTTGGCCTCCTGCACGTTCTTCAGCATCACGCGCTTGGAGCCCATCTTCTCCGACACCCGCTCGTCGTTGGGCAGGTTGAAGGCGGCCGTCTGCACGCCCCGGTTGCCGTCACCGGAGGAGAACAGGCTGTTGATGACGCGGATGGGCGCCAGCGCGCCCAGCTTCGGGTTGCGCAGCTTCGGGTCGATGGGGAGGTTGTTCTCCAGCCCCTGGAGCTGCCCGCTGAACTTCGCCAGCTTCTGCGTCTCCGCGTCGTCGCGCACGCCCACGAAGGCCTCGAAGGCGGCCTTGTAGTTGAACCACTCGTCCTCGTAGACCTCGTAGGGCCCGATGGTGGGCTCGATGCTGGCGTCCAGCTCCATCCACGCCACCTCGCTGGCGTAGTAGTCGTTGGACAGGAACGCATCCGCGCGCGAGGTGAGGAACGCCTTCAGCGTGGGCTGCTGGGTGAGCGCGGCGGCCTCACGCAGCAACGCGGCGGCCTGGGCCAGCTCGCCCTGGTACTCCACGCTGTAAGGCACCGAGATGAAGCGGCCATCCGTGCCGCGGCGGATGGTGGTGTAGAAGCCGGTGGCCTCCTTCTGCTGCGCCTCGGGCAGCGACTTCACCCACGCCTCCACCTCCGCCTGGGTGGCGCCCGCCGGATAGAAGTTCGCGGACGCGGGCTTGGCCGGCACACCCGGAATGAAGGGCCGCGCCTCGTCGAGGCTGTTCCAGGGGCCCTTGTCCAACAGGAACGCCTGCAGCCGCGCGCGGCCCAGCGGCGTCGTGTCGTGGACCAGGTCCAGCAGCAGCGATTCGTTGCCCGCCCACCGCTGACGCAGAAAGAGCGCGTCCATCAGCTTCGAGGCCTGGACGATGCGGGCCAGGGCGCGGCGCTCGGACTCCGGCAGCGCCTTCAGGTCCACCCGGAGCTCCACCGGGGCGAAGCGCGCCGTCAGGCGCTGGAGCTCCGCGGCATCCGGGAAACGGGCAGGGGGCGTCTTCTCCGCGGCGGTGGCGGCGCCCGACAGCATCGCCGCGCCGAGCAGGGACAGGAGGGTACGGTTCATGTCCCCTTCCCTACTCCAACCCGGGCCTGCCCTCCCAGCGGTCCTCACATCTGAAAACCCAACGTCCCACATTTCCCCCTCATTCGCGCGCACCCGGAAGGGGCCACCCGCACACCCGTCCCTGTGCGGGCGGGCGGGCGGACGGTCCGGACTCGACAAGCGGATTTCCATGGTTAAGGGAAAGCGACGCTGGCGCCCCACCGGGCGCCCCGGAGGCCCCTGTCACCATGACCGTCGAAAACGCCCCCCAGCGGGAGACCCACGCATTCCAGGCGGAAATCAATCAGCTCCTCAGCCTGGTCATCAATTCGCTCTACAGCCACAAGGAGATTTTTCTCCGCGAGCTGGTGTCCAACGCTTCCGACGCGCTCGACAAGCTCCGGTTCCGCGCGATTACGGAGCCGGAGCTGCTGGCGGACGAGCCGGCCCTGGAGCTGCGCCTCATCCCGGACGAGGCGAAGGGCACCCTCACCATCGAGGACACCGGCATCGGCATGTCGCATGACGAGCTGGTGAAGAACCTGGGCACCATCGCCCACTCCGGCTCGCGCGAGTTCATCGAGACGCTGGCGCAGAAGGGCCAGCAGAAGGACATGCAGCTCATCGGCCAGTTCGGCGTGGGCTTCTACAGCGCCTATCTGGTCGCGGACCGCGTGGAGGTGGTCAGCCGCGCCGCCGGCCAGGGCCAGTCCGCCTGGCGGTGGACGTCGGAAGCCAAGGGCTCCTTCACGGTGGAGCCCGCCGAGCGCGCCGCGCGCGGCACCTCCATCATCCTGCACCTGAAGGAGGACCAGAAGGAGTTCCTGGGCGAGTGGCGGCTGCGGTCGCTCATCACGCAGTACTCCGACTACGTGGGCCACCCCATCAAGCTCCAGGTGAGCAAGACGACGGGGACCGGCGACGAGGCGAAGACGGAGACGTCACTGGAGGTGGTCAACAAGGCCAGCGCCCTGTGGCAGCGCTCCAAGTCCGAAATCACGGACGAGCAGTACCAGGAGTTCTACAAGCACCTGACGCACGACTGGGAAGCGCCGCTGGCGTGGACGCACTTCAAGGCGGACGGCAACACCCAGTTCACCGGCCTGCTCTTCGTGCCCAAGCAGCCTCCGTTCGACTTGGACGCGCAGCAGCAGCGCGGGGTGCGGCTGTTCGTCAAGCGCGTGTTCATCATGGACCGCTGCGAGGAGCTGGTGCCGCAGTGGCTGCGCTTCGTGCGCGGCGTCATCGATTCGGATGACCTGCCGCTGAACGTGTCGCGCGAGCTGCTCCAGGACTCGCAGGTGGTGCGCGCCATCCGCAAGCACGTGGTGAAGAAGTCCGTGGACCTGCTGGAGAAGCTGGCCAAGGACAAGCCGGACGACTACCTCACCTTCTGGAAGGCCTTCGGCACGGTGCTGAAGGAAGGCCTGGCCACGGAGGCCGAGCAGAAGGACAAGCTGGGCGGCCTGCTGCGCTACGAGAGCTCGCGCGAGGAGGGCCTGACGTCCCTGGCGGACTACGTGGGCCGCATGAAGGAAGGCCAGGAGGCCATCTACTACGTCTACGGCGAGTCCCGGAAGGCGGTGGCGGACAGCCCCCACCTGGAGGCGCTGAAGCAGCGCGGCTTCGAGGTCCTCTACATGACGGACCCGGTGGACGAGTGGGCCGCGCAGGGCCTGCGCGAGTTCCAGGGCAAGCCGCTGGTGTCCGCGCTCCAGGCGGACCTGAAGCTCCAGTCCACGGACGAGCAGAAGAAGGAGCAGGAGCAGCACGCCGAAGGCCTGAAGACGCTCACCACGAAGATGAAGGACGTGCTCCAGGAGTCGGTGCGCGAGGTGCGTGTGACGGACCGCCTGACGGACTCGCCCGTGTGCCTCGTCGTGCCGGAGGGCGGCTCGCCGGCCTACCTGGAGCGCCTGCTCCAGCAGCGCGGCCGGGGCGCGGGCATGCCGCGCATGAAGCGCATCCTGGAAGTGAATCCGAAGCACCCCGTCATCGAGCACCTGAAGGCCGTGCATGACCGCGACCCGGCCGCAACCCAGGTGGCGGAGTGGATTGAGCTGCTCCACGACCAGGCGCTGCTCACCGAGGGCAGCACCATCGCCGACCCCAACCGCTTCGCCCGCCGCATGACGGGGCTGTTGACGCAGGTGGCGGCCCTGGCGGCGGCGCCCGCTCCAGCGCAGGCTTCCGCCTCGGCGACGGCGAGCTGAGACGCCGTCACCCACGCCCCCTCTCGCTTCGAGAGGGGGCGTCCGAAGCCCGGGCGGGCGCCTGGTGCGCCCGGCTGCTTCAGGGAGGCCCCGGGCCCGGGGAATGCCCGACCCGGGGCGGGGGTATCGGCTTCCCCGGGGCGCGTCGGCTATCGTCCCTCGGAATATCGAGGGGAGTCCGACGACATGAAGCGAGTGGTTCTGGGGTTGTTCGCAGCCGTGGTCCTCCAGGCGTGCGCAGCGCACGAAAAGACGGGAGACCGCGCCGCGGCCGTAGGGGATTGGAAGGCCGCGTATGCGTCCTACCGGCAAGCGCTGGCCAGCGAGCCGGACAGCCCCGAAATCAAGCTCAAGTTCGACGCGGCCCGCACCAAGGCGCTCCAGGATGCGCAGCAGCGGGCGCAGACGTGCGCGCAGGTGAATGACTGGGGCTGTGCGCTCGCCGAGTCCGACTTCGCCCTGTCCGTGGAGCCGGGCAACGCGGAGATTGCGTCGTTCCGCGCGAACGCGGCGCAGCAGGTGGCGATGGGCCAGTTGGACACGGCCGTCCAGCAGGCGCAGCAGGGACAGTACGCGGAGGCCGCCTCGCTGATGGACCGGGCGCTGCAGCTCTCCCCGGTGCCCGAGGTCAAGACGCGCGCGGAGGACGTGCGGCGCATCATCACCACCCAGGGGCGTGCCCAGGCAGACCGGTACCTGCACGAGGGCAACTTCATCGCGGCCCACGAGCTGGCGCAGTTGGTGCTGCGGCTGGACGCCTCCGCCTCGGCGTGGGCGCAGAACATCGCCGCGGAGTATGAGCACTTCATCACCGAGGAGGTCGAGCGGCTGTCGCGCGAGGGCGACGCCGCGCGGGCGCAGCGTGACTGGGGGCGCGCGCAGCAGAGCTACGGCGCCGCGCTGAGCCTGCGGCAGGGTGGCCGGGCCGCGCCGCTGGAGGCGTACGTGCGCCACATGGCCCTCGCCGACCAGCGCATCGCGGGCCGCGACTGGAACGGGGCGGCGGATGCCTACCATGTGGCGCTGCGCACGGGTCAGGACGACGGATATGCCAACCACCAGTTGGAGCGGGTGCAGCTGCGGCCCTACCGCGTCGTGCTGCGCTCGGTGCTGGTGACGCCGGGCCGGCCGGATGGCCGGGCCTGGGTCGGCGCGTCGAACGACATCTTCACGCGGCTGGCCAACCGGGTGACCCAGATGGCCCGGCAGCGTGGCATGACGGACCTGGTGAAGGACCTGGCCATGAGCATTCCGCACGAGAATCGCCCGAGGCTGCGCATCGAGGTCCACCATCCGGACGGAATGCACCTGACGACGCAGGGGCGTGACGGCATCTACACGGCGTATGACGCGGAGTTCGTCGCTGTCGCCAATGCCTTCGACGACCGGCGGGTCGGCTTCCAGGTGTACATGGACGGGCCGAACGGGAGCGAGCTGCTCGGCTCGGTGGACGTGCCCATGCGCGAGCTGGTGGAGCACCGCGAGGTGTCGCTGGAGGGCCGCTCGGTCATCGCGCTGATGCTGAGCACCGGCGGTGATGGCCGTCAGCCGGGCCCTTACGCCGGCATGGCGCACGTGCTGCCGCCGCCTCCGCCCGGCACGCCGCCGCCGGGCCGCGGCCACGCCGCCACGCCGATTCCCTGACGTCCCAATGGGCCGGGAGCACGGCTTCCGGCCTCCAGACACGGTGTCACCACGCCCGGAGCATCGTTCCGGGCGTGGGCAACGAGCAGCTGCACACCCGCGCCCCGAACGCCCCTTAGCGCGGCAGGCGGAGCCGGAACGTAGAGCCCGTGCCAACGACGCTCTCCACCTCGATGTCCCCCCCGTGCGCCCGGGCAATCCGGCGGGACACGGAGAGCCCCAGCCCCACGCCGGGGATGTCCTTCGCCGCGGTCCGGCTGCGCTTGAACGGCTCGAAGAGGGTGCCCAGGTCGTCGGGCGGAATCCCCACGCCTTCATCCGTCACGGACACCGACACGTCGCGCTCCGAGGACTCCAGCCGCAGCGACACCACCCCGCCCTCGGGCGAGTACTTGATGGCGTTGCTCACCAGGTTGGTGAGCACCTGCGACAGCCGCGTCGAATCACACCGCCAGGGCACGGGCGAGTCCGGCACGGAGCACTCCAGCCGGTGATGCTCGCTCGACGGCCGGTGGAGCTCCACCACCTCCTCCACCAACCCGCGCAAGTCGCACTCCTCCAGCCGCAGCTCCAGGTTCCCCGCCTCGATGCGCGTCCGGTCCAGCAGATCGCCCACCATCCGCTCCAACCGGTCCACCTGGTTGGAGATGCGCACCAGCGAATCCCGTACCTTCTCCGGCGGAGGCGCCGTCTTGGCCCGCAGCAGCATCTGCGCCGACAGCTTCAGCGCGTTGAGCGGCGTGCGCAGGTCGTGCGCCACGCCCGCGAGGAACTGGAGTTGCCGCGCGTCCTGACTGGTGACGGTCTCCGCCATGTCGTTGAACTCCGCGCCAATCTCCTGGAGCTCCGGCGGCCCCGCGCGCGCCACCCGGGATTCACGCCGGCCTGACTTGAACGCACTCAACGCGCGGCGGATGGCCACCAGCGGCCGGTAGATGCTCGTCTGCGCGATGGCGAGGAACAGCACCACGCCCGTCAGCACCGACACCGCGAGCAACGTTCCAATGAGCCGCCCCGTTCGCCGCACGGCGGTCGCCTCGTCGCGAGCCGCGCGCGCCCGCGCGATGCTGGAGTCCATCACCGCCCGCGTCGCATCCACTGCCTGCGCCAACCGGCGCCGCCGGTCCGGCTCCGGCGCATTGAGATAGGCCTCGACGCTCGCGCGGGAAGCCGCCACCAGCCCGCGCTCCGCCTCCGTCTCCGTGTACATCTCGACATGGGCCAGCCGCTCTGGCACCTCGCGCACCAGCGCGTCCACGCCGACGGGCGGCCCGATGTCCGTGGGCCCGATACCTTCCACCTCGTGAGCGTACTGGAGCAGCAGCAAGGTGATTTCCAGCTCGGCCGCCGCGCGCACCCGCTCCGCCGCGTCGATGAGGCTGGTGGTCTGCCGCTGCAGCAGGGTGGTCATCCAGAAGAGTCCACCCGCGGACCCCAGCCCCAGAACCGCAAGGAGTACCGCTCCGAGGGTGAGGAAGGTCCGCAACCGCATCACGCCCTCCAGGGGAAAGCATCACCCTACCTGATGCGTGGCGCGAACG
>NZ_VHLB01000162.1:0-8813 GCF_006547365.1 Myxococcus sp. AB056
CCTCCACGCCCGCGCCGCGCAGCACCCGTGCCAGCACGAGCGCTCGCCAGCGCCGTCACGGGTGACGGCGAGCGAGCGCTCGTGCTGGCACGGGTGCTGCGCGGCGCGGGCGTGGAGGTGGTCCAGATGCAGCTGTCCGACGAGCGCGGCGTGGTGGCGCTCCAGTTGGGCGACAGGAATCGCGCCACCTGGCGGAAGCTGGTGAAGGACGGGCTGTCCCACGGCGGCATCGTGGAGCTGCCGCCCGAGGAAGCCGCGGCCCTGCTGGCCGAGGCCGCCGGCACCAACCTGCGCACCCGCACGCCCTTCCCCCAAGGACTGGACGTGGTGCTGCGCCACTTTGGTGTCCAGCCGCAGCAGTCGCCCACGGAGCTGCCTCCACCCGAGCCCGAGGACGTCCGCCTCGCGCAGGAAGCCGACGTCCTCCACGACACCGTGGAGCTGGCTTCGTGGCTGCCTCCGGAGCCCGACATACGGGTCCTGGTGCAGAAGATGGACGAAGTGGTGCACAGCCCCCTGTCGCTGAGTGACGTGCAGCGTCAGGAGCAGCTCCAGGCGGCGGTGCTCGGCGTGGCCCGGGACTTCTTCACCCCCGAGGTGCGCCAGCGCTACGCGCTGCGGCTGTGGCGGATGGCGGGCTACTTCGAGCGGAGCAGCCGCCCACGCGAGGCGGGCATCGCCCGGGCCGAGGCCCGCCGGCTCTTCCATGGGGCCCAGGAGCCCTTCTCCCGCTTCGCCGAACGGCTCTTCGAGAAGGTGCTGGCCCTGGTGGCCGCCGCCGGGGCGCGGGCCGGTGCTCGGCCCGGCGCGGACTCCGGCCCCGCGGAGGCCGCGCCTGCCCCCATACTGGAGCGGCGCAGCCCCGGCGGGCTCATCATCCCCTGAGCACAGGGGACCTACGCACGGCCACTCAGGCCGGCGTCACGCGGGCACGCAGGAGCAGGTCCAGGTTCTCCCGCTCCCACGCGAGGGCGCGAGCGTAGTCGTGGAACTGCTTCTCGTGCTCCATCAGCTCGGGCGGGTGGATGCAGCGCCGCCCGTCATCGCCCTTCCGCGTCCGGTACACGTGGTGGAGCATCTCGTGGAAGACAATCCACTCCACGAAGTAGCGGGGCACCACCGGCTGGTCCAACGCCGGGTGGATGCGGATGACCTTCGAGTCCGCGGAGTAGGAGCCCATCTTGATGCTCTTGCGAGGCCCCTTCACCCGCGGCGCCGGGCCGTAGGTGATGGCCGCGTCGATGCGGCCTTCGAAGTAGCGCTCGTTCAGCCGGGCGTAGATGCGCTCCAGATCGTGGTGCTGCCCCACGGGCTCCAGCCGGATGCGCTTGCGCATCTGCGCCGGAGACAGGCGCCGGATGTAGACGCGGTTGCGCTCAATGAACTTGTCCAGCAGCACGCTGGCGTCCGGGTCACCCTTGCGCACGAAGCTGGCGAGCGCCTGCACCACGTCGTCCGGAGCGACCAGGAACATGTGGTGCAGCCGAAGCCGCCACATGGCCCGCTGGCGTTGGAACGTCAGCATGGTGTGCGTGTTGTCGTGAATCTCCAACGCCACCTTCGCGCGCAGGCGCGTGCGCAGCCGGCGTTCGAGCACGCGACGCCAGACCTTCAAGAGCCTGTTGGGCTCGGGGACGAGGGGAACCTGCCGGGCCACCCGGCCGGCCGTGTAACTCCGCTTCCTGATTACGTTTTTCTGACTCTTCGGGCGCGCCATAAGGGTTCCGGATTCTACGGACCCGTCTGACATGTGTAAACGCGCTCGGGAAGGCGAAAGCCCTGGAATTCCAACGACTTAAGGCCACTCGAGCCCACCAGGGCCCACTTGTCCGCCGCTGGGGCAGGATGCCGCATACGCTTCAAACGCCCGATGTCACTGGCGTCGCTTCTTGCATGGAATCTGCAGGACGAGCGGCCCCTCGCTCGCCGGCTCTATGAGGTAGGGTTTTGTACCCTTCGGCTTCCGACGCCCCGGGCACTGGTAGCTCACCCGGATGGGGCCCGCGGGCAGCGAGACCAGGGTGTTGATGGGGAGGCGCTCGCCCCCCTCACGCCGCAGCACCGTCCGGGCGGGAGCATCGAAGCGGACGCTCACCCGAGAGACTTCAGCGGTGGCCGCGGGCGGCACGTCCGCGTTGGCGTCAGGGGGCGCTGGTGCTCGCGCCTCCGGGGGCTTCGCCGGTTCAGTCGGCGCCGTCGCTTCCGGGCGTCCGTCGTCTTGCGCCACGGGGGGCGCGTTCGTGAGTGTGGCGGCAGGCAGCGCCTGTCCCGTGGCGGGCCGGACGACGGGTGACGCCGCTCCCCGCTGGTCCAGCGCGCCGACCGACAAGTCCTGAGGCTGCCTCGCCGATGCGCCGTGCGCGCCGCCCCAGAACCACCACGTCAGGCCAATGCCCAGGGCGAGGAGCCCCACGACACACGCCACCACCAGCGCCACCGGACGCTTGCGCTCGGGCGGCATGGCCCGCGTGTCGGCGGTGAACTCGCCCGAGTCCCCGCCGTAGCCCATGGTGGACTCGTCATCGTCCGGATCATCCCGGAGCGTGGGCCGAGGGTCGGTGTACTCCAGCGAGGACTGGCGCAGGTCGGCATGGAGGAAGTCTTCGTCGTCCTCCTCCTTGTGCCGGGCGCCTCGGGACGGGGGCGGGCTCCTCGGTGGCTGCGGCCGCTGATTCACCGTGGCGGGCGTCAGGGAGACGGACTGGGAGAGCTCCAGGTCCAGCGAGAATGCGCGACGCGGAGGCACCGGCGTGATGGACACGGAAGGAGCCGCGTCCTCCTCCGGCGGAGGGGGCCGGCGCGAGGCCGCCACGTGGGAGGGAGACGATGGGCCGGGGCGACGCGTGCGGGACGGCTCCGCCACGCGCGCGGGAGGGGGCGCCATGTGCGGTGAGGAGCGGCGAGCCGGCGCCGGCGGTGTCGAGGCAGGACGGGGTGGAATGTCTCTGGGTCGACTCCGCTGCGGCACGGTGGACTCTCCGTCGCCGATGTCCAGGTCCTCCACCACCGGCGCCGTGGCCCGGTACCCCACGGGCGAGGTGGCGACGGCGGTGGACATCTCCGAATCCTCGTCGTCGTCCTCCGCCTGGAGGGCAGGCAGGTCGCGCGGGCGCGCCATCAGCGTGGCGGGCTCGGGCTCGTCGCCGGAGAAGGACACCGGCACCGAGTCCCTGGAGGCGCGGCGAGGCGTGGGCCGAGCGGTGAGGCCGGGCGTGAGCTGCGCGCTGGGCACCGAGGCCAGGTCGGACTCGGGCGTCGTCGAGGACAGCGTGGGGGCGGTGGACTCCAGCACAGCCGGGCGCCGCGGCGGCTCGGCGTCCTGGGAGAGCCGAGCGCCCTGCAGTGGCACGGTGGCTTCACGCCGGCCGGGGCCCTTGGCCTCGGGGATGTGGAGGATGGTGCGCTCCTCCTCCTCCCCCAGCAGCCGGCCGATGTACTCCGACACGTCCAGGCTCTGCCGGAGGGTGCCGGAGGCGAGGAAGGACTCCAGCGCGTCGTGCACCTCCGACGCGCGCTGGTAGCGCAGGGCGCGGTCCTTGGTGAGGCAGCGCATGACGATGCGCGAGAGCGCTGGCGGGTAATCGTCGCGAAGCAGGTGCGGCGGCGACGGGTCCTCGTAGCGGATGGCGTAGAGGATGCCCTCCGTCGTCGGCTTGGCGAAGGGCTGCCTGCCGGTGGTGATTTCGTACAGCATGGTGCCCAGCGCGAAGATGTCCGCGCGGTGGTCCAGCCGCTCCTGCGACACCTGCTCCGGCGCCAGGTAGAGGAACTTGCCCTTGATGACGCCCGGCTTGCTGCGTTCCATGAACGCGCCCGCCTTGGCGATGCCGAAGTCGACCAGCTTGACGCGCCCGTCGTAGCCGATCATCACGTTCTGCGGGCTGACGTCGCGGTGGATCAACTCCAGCGGGCGCCCATCCACGCCGCGGCTGTGGTGCGCGTAGTCCAGGCCGGCGGCCACCTGCGCGCAGATGCGGGCGGCCACGCCATAGGGCACCGTGGCGCCGAACTTGGACTCCTCGGCCATGACGCGCCGCAGGTCCACGCCCTCCACGTACTCCATGGCGATGAAGATGTTGTCGCCCTCCTTCCCCAGTTCGTGCACCTGCACGATGTTGGGGTGGTGGAGCTGCGCGGCGATGCGCGCCTCGTCCAGGAACATCTGGACGAACTCGGGCTCCTCCGAGAGGTACGGGAGGATGCGCTTGAGCACCACCAGCTCGGGGTCCGGCGGCCGCTGGGACAGGAACAGCTCCGCCATGCCTCCCACGGCGAGCCGCTTGATCAGCAGGTAGTTACCGAACGGAATGGCCGTCTGGGGCGAGCTCACGAAGAAAGGTCGTCTGTCTGAAGGTGAATGGACTGGACTTTTCCGGAGCTTACCCACAATCACCGGCTCCTGGGAGCCAGGGACCCGCATCGGTGGGTTCCAGACACCCACCCCGCCTTCCGGGCCCAAAAAGAAGCCGCCCCTCCCCGGGTGGGCGAGGGGCGGCCGAATCAACCGACGAGGGCCACGCCCTCGTCGCGGGCCCTTACTCCGTCTGGGCGCCGGGGGCGGCCGGACGAAGCGTCTCGGGCTCGGTGACCACACCCTGCAGGTCGTGACACCCCTCGGGGTAGAGCACCGTCGTCCACGTGTTGGTCGTGCCGGGAATCACGCCCGCGTCGTTGAAGCAGCTGAACGTGCTGGTGCCACCGTCCATGCAGGGCGCGTGGGTGTAGGTGTCCCACACGCCGCGGATGCCGTCCGGGAACGTCACGGAGCCACCGTCGTTCACCATGACGCGGTAGTCGCAGCGCGGCGTGCCACCATCGGTCGTCGAACCGAAGGTGGTGAGGTTGTTCACGAGCACGCCGCCGGAGACCTCGAAGCCGAAGTGCATGGTGTCTTCGCCACCATCGGGAGTGGCGAGCCGCTTCATGGCCATGGGATTGGCGTCAGTCAGAGTCAGCGGCCCCTGGATGTGGACACGAGCGCCCAGGTGCTCCAGGTTGGGCCGGCCAGAGCCGCCATCCGAGTTGCCGAAGCCGTTGTCGATGCTGACCGCGATGTCGTTGGGCGGTGTCATCGTGCCCGTCTTGGTGATGACCATCGGGGTGGCTTCGCTTGCGCCGCGGAAGTCGAAGTTATTCTTCAGGACCTTGCGGTAGCCCTCGCGGTCCCGGAAGCGGCTGTTGTTCTGGACGAAGCCCTGGATGGTCACGATGTCGCCCCTCGCAGGCACGTACGTGGTCGGCGGATCCGTCCGGTACTTCTGGACGAAGATGCCGTCCTGAGCGTTGTTCGGATCAGCCACCCAGAAGTCCGCCGAAACGCCCGTGTCCTTCGAAGAGACGTAGACCACCGTCGTGACGACGACGCCCTCCAGGATGATCTGCGGACGGTCGTCCAGGAGGCGCGCCTCGCGGATGGTCACCGTCTGGACGCCCGCGTCACCCGTGCCCGCGTCACCCGTGCCCGCGTCACCCGTACCCGCGTCGCCGGTCCCGGAGTCCGGGCTACAGGTGCCGAGGCAGCCAGCGTCCGGCAGCGGATCCGTATCGTCGTCACGGCCAGAACAGCCAGCCAGGGATGCCATCGTCGCCGCGGTCACCAGCGCCGCCGCGCCTAGCGTCTTGCGCAGTTGCATTTCGAGAATCTCCATTCGTTCCGGCGCCGCGGTTCATGAACACCGACGCCTGTCGGCCAGGGGGTTGGCGCCTTATACCGGTGCCTCGAGGGGGGCGGCAAGGAAGCCTCCTTGTCGGAGGTGTCAGTCTGGTGAAATCGCGACCCTCCCTGTTGCGCCGGGTGAACGATTCCTGCGACCGCGTGTCTGTCGTGAAATCCAGACTGCTGTGACGCACCGTGCGTGTTCGCGAGCCAGCGCGTGGCGCTCACGTCAGCGCTCATCGCGGGCTGAGGGTCCATGCAGCCGGATTCCCGTCCGGCGATGGGAACACCGCCACCCTCGCCCCGTGGCCTGGCTTGCGCCGCACGCGGCATGCCACCATGGAATGCGTCCTGCACTCGTTCACTTCATGACCTCCCAAACGTGTCTCACCGCCCTGCTTGGCTTCGGCGTCCTGACGGCCTGCATCAATGTCCCCGACGTCGTCGAGCCACCGGCACTCCCGGACAGCGGGACGCCCTATGTCAGGCTCCAACTCGCCGGGGGCGCGACCCACGTTCGCGGCACGGTCACCGTCCACATCGAAACCAACGGCGAGTCGCCCGACGACGTCGAGCTCCTGCTCGATGGCGCGCCCCTTGGGAACGTCACGGCCCCGACCGAATTCGCATGGGACACCTCGGCGCATACGGAAGGGCAACACTCCCTGACTGCCCGTGTCAGGCTCCAGAACGCAACGTGGCAGAGCGAGCCACTCGTCGTCACCATCGACCGGACACCGCCGACCATCGCCCTGAGAGCGCCGGCCGACGGGGAAGCGGACGTCAGCGCATCCCACCCCATCCGGGTCGAGTTCTCCGAAGCGCTCCATCCAGACAGTCTCGCCGCATTGAGCGTCGAACTCCTCGTCAACGGTGAAAGCGTCGCCAGGACACTGAGCCTCTCCGAATCCCAGCGGACCCTGGAGATTCAAGCCGGCGTCGAGCTTCCGCTCCCCCGAGATGTGGAGGTGAAGCTCACCGGCGTCCGGGACCTCGCGGGGAACCCCGTAGCAGAGCCTTGGGTGAGTTGGTCCTGGAACGTCCCTGCGTGGCTCCCGGTCGGTCCCCGCGATGGGCTCGTCATCGAAGAAGGTGCTGCGACCCTGACACGGCTCGCGCTGAGGGAGCACGCTCCGCAAGCCGCGGTCGTTGCGTTCCGGGTCGACAACGGCGTGGGGGTACGTCGCTGGACGGGGCAGCGCTGGGAGCGACTGGGCTCCGTCCTGAAGCCCGCCAGCACCACCGCCGACCTCCACTTCAGCAACGACGGCGAACCGGTCGTTGCCTTCTCCCACTTTTTCAAACGAGAGGACGAAGAACTCAACCTTGTCGACGTGGCCGAAACGGCCCTCCATCGCTGGGCGGGCGCTGAATGGGAACGTTTTGCACTGACCGCCAGCGACTGGGACACGGAGTGGCATGCGAACTGGCCCGTGCAGCGCGAAGCCCCCTCCTTCGCGTTCGACACAGCGGGAACACCTTTTCTCGCGCACGGGACTGGCGCCTACTCGGGATTCGGCTGCCAGGGTGACGTCCATCTCGCCGTCCAGACCCAGAGCGACGGAAACTGGCTTCAAGTCGACAGCCCGTCTCGCGGCGCTCCAGAACAGTGCGGAATCGTCTCCACCCCGACCCTGTCGTTGAACAGCTCGCGGCTCCCGGTCGTTGCCTGGACTGAAGTCATTCAAGATGGAGGTACGCCGACCCAGGACGCGCGCATCTTCGTCAAGCAACGCACGGCCGTAGGCTGGAACGCTTTGGGCGGAGCCATCAGGCACCACTCTGGTGGCACCTTCGCGTCTCAGCCCGTCTTGAAGGTATCGGCCGCGGACGTGCCCGTCCTCGCCTGGAAGGAATCCAATCCCAGCGGCTCTGGCACAACGGCGACAGACATCTACGTGCGTCAGTGGGAAGACCGCCAGTGGAAGGCACTGGGCGGCCCTCTCAGCGCAGCTCCCGGCAACACCCCCGCGGACAGCCCCGCGCTCGCACTGGACAGCGAGGGCACCCCGGTCATCGCCTGGATCGAAGAAGAGGGCACCGCCAGACGCGTGCACGTCAGGACGTGGACCGGCGACGCCTGGCTGCCGCTCGGCACTGCGCCCAGTGCGATTCCGGAGTCCAACGGCGCCGCCACGGTGTCGCTCCAGTTGGACACGGACGGCACCCCCTGGGTGGCATGGGACGCCAGCCCTGGCGGCGATCCTGCACGAATCTTCGTCTACCGCTTCAACCGCTAGCCAGCCCCACGCCGCCAGTCGCTACACTGGCGGCATGGCATCCTCTCCCCTCCCCTTCCTCCGCGGCCTGCGGCCCACGCTGCACATCGCCCACCGTGGAGGCGCGGCCGTGGCGCCGGAGAACACGCTGGCGGCCTTCCGGCAGGCCGTGGAGCGCTATCGCACGGACATGCTGGAGCTCGACCTCCACCTCACCCGGGACGGGGAGCTCGTTGTTGCGCATGACACCACGCTGGAGCGCTGCACGGACGGCACGGGCCCTCTGGCCGCGCTCACGCTGGCCGAACTCCAGCGGCTGGACGCGGGCTTTCACTTCACGCACGATGAAGGCCGCACCTTCCCATTCCGGGGCCAGGGCGTGCGCATCCCCAGCTTCCGCGAACTGCTGCGCGCCTTCCCCAACCTGCGCCTCAACGTGGAGCTCAAGCCGGATGTCCCCGGCATCGAGGACACCTTCGCCCAGGTGCTTCAAGAGGAAGGGGCCCTGGAGCGGGTGTGCATGGGCAGCGAACTGGACACCGTGGCCGAGCGGCTGGTGGAGCGTCTCCCTTCCGCCTGCCACTTCTATCCCCGCGATGCGCTCGCGGCCTTCGTCATCGCCCTGCGTGGCGGGGACACGCCGCCGGAGGACCCGCGCTACACCGTGCTCGACATGCCGCTCTACTTCGGTGAGGTCCGGCTGGTGGACACGGACTTCCTCCAGCAGTGCGCGGCTCGGGGCAAGTGGGTCAACGTCTGGACGGTGGATGACCCGGCGGAGATGCACCAGCTCCTGGCGGAAGGCGTCGGCGGCATCATGACCGACCGGCCGGACGTCCTGAGGCAGATCATGGACGCCCCCTCGAAGCCGGGATAAGCCCCGGATTCATGCCTCGCACCACCGCTCGCACGCGCTCGAAGCCCGCCCAGGCCGCCCC
>NZ_VHLB01000163.1:0-7798 GCF_006547365.1 Myxococcus sp. AB056
CGCGAAGCGAACATCCGCGGCGAGCGAATCGAAGAAGTTCATGGCGGGCGTCGGGAGTGGAGATCCTGCCGGATTCGACTGCAATCGACGGACCCGAAACCGGCCCGGACGGCCCAGAAACCCTCCCCCATCCCGGCGGACACGCCCGAAGCAAGGCTGGAGCAGCGCATCCGGGACGTGGAGGCCGCGGCCCAGGGGGCCGATGCAGGCACGTCCCTGGCGGAGGCCATCACCGCGCTGGTGCTGGAGGCCACGAAGGACCAGGAGTCGGAGGCCCCTGAGTCCTCCGCCAAGGAGCGCACCGACGCCACGGCGGGTGCCCCACACACCGCCGAGGACACCCAGGCACCTGCTCACGAAAAGAGCATCTGGACGGTGAAGGGCCTCTCCGTGTGGGGCCTGGCCTTCTGGGCGGCGCTGTTCGCCGCGCTGCAGTTGGCGCAGTGGGTGGTCATCGCCCTGTCGCGGGACTACCACGACGCCATCTCCCGCAAGGCCAGCCTGCTCACGGGCCTGGAGCCAGAGGACGAAGAGTTCCCGCCGCGCGTGCGCCTCAACATGGCGTGGCTGCGCAAGAAGGTGAAGCGACGCTGGCGGGCCTTCCTGCTGCTCATGGTGGGCGTGCCGGCGCTGGTGCTGATCACCCTCCCGTTCATGTGCGCCTCCCGCTTCGTCTTCACCGCCGTGTTCACCGCCTGGGGCGCGTGGTGGTGGGTGGTCTTCACCGCCGCCAAGAGCGCGCGGGCCTGGGAGCCAACCGCGGGGCCCACGCGGCCGCCCTGGTTCCTGCGGATGTGGACGGTGCTCACCACCCGCGTGCCAGGCTTTCGGTGGGGCTCGCTTCAGCGGTACGGCGCTTCCTGGGGACGGCGCACGGAGGAGGTCTTCGCGCCCATCTCCAGCACGGAGCGCCACCCCTGGGTGTTCGCCGGGCTGGCGGTGGTCCGATTCCTGGGCTCATTTCCTCCGATGAAGTTCTTCGTCCGGCCGCTCATCCCCGTCGCCTCCGCGCACCTGCTGGAGGAGGACGTGGCCGCGGCAAGGAAGGCGCTCGCCGCCGGTGCGAACGCCTCGCCGCCCGAAGCCGAAGTGCCCCGCCCCGCCGACGTGTGGTGACGGGAGGGACGTCCCCGCGCCGCTCGGCTCAGGAGTCGTCGCGCGAGCGGTCGTCGTTTCCATCCGGCGCCGGCCCATCTGGCAGCGGCGGCGCCAGTGGGCCCAGCGGCGCCGTCATCTCCAGCCGCTCGCCCGTCTCGCGCGAGTCCGGCAGGTCGATGAGCGCCTGGAGCTGCAGGCTCACCGCGCGGAAGAAGCCCGTCAGCAGCTCCGGCCGGTCCGCGAGCAAATCCAAGAAGTCACGCCGGTCGATGATGAGCACCCGCGTATCCACCGCGGCCACCATGTCCGTGGGACGCGGTGCGCCGTCGAGCAGGCTCACCTCGCCGAAGGCCTGTTTGCCCTGGAAGCGCAGCACGTGCTCGCCGTCGTGGAAGGCATCCACGGCGCCGTCGACGATGACGTAGAGCGCGTCGCCCGGATCGCCCTGGGCGTAGATGCGCTCTCCCGCGCGGAACGCCGCCTCGCGGGCCACGGCGGCGATGGCGGCGATGTCGTCCACGTCGCACTGGGAGAAGACACTCACCCCTTCCAGCGCGAACATCCGCTGGACTGTCCTGTCGCTCATGTCACCTTCCTGTGGGAGCACGTGCAGCCCGTTCACCCACGCCACATGGCGGGCACACGCGCGCAGCACGCCGTCTTCGCTCTGGACCAGCGCCGCCAGCCGACGCCACAACCGGCCGGGCGCGCCGGGTGGAAGCTCGCGGTGGTGCGCCTCCACCTGCTCCATCACCAGCTCCCGGTCCTCTTCGTCGACCAGGTTCTCCAACAGCTCCAGCGCCAGCGCGCGACGGCGCAGGTCGGGCCCCACCAGGTTGTAGTGGATGCCGCGCATCACGTGCGACGGATGGAGCAGCCCCAGGAGGAAGAAGGACAATTCCAACGCCTGGTCCATCCGGTCGCCCACCGCGCGCGTGAGCAGCGAGCCATCCCCCAGCGCCGCGCGCAGGTCGCGGAAGGCGCCCACCAGGTTGCGGTAGACCTCCCGCCGCCGCCCCAGGGCCTCGCGCACGCGCTCCACGTCCACGGGATGTTCGGGGTGCTCGTCGCGCAGGCGCGACATCTGCGCGCCAATCCGGAAGTGCAGGGACGCGTCGTCGCGCACGTTGGAGAACAGCAGCGCGTCCAGCGCCGCCGGTGTTCCGATGCCGCGCAGCACGCGGGGCAGTTGCAGCCGCATCGCCAGCGGCGCCATGTGCTTGTTGAGCTGCTCCTCCACCAGCGGCGTCACCTCGTCACCCAACGCCACCAGCGCCTCGCGCGCCGCCTTGCGTTCCTCCCGCCAGGTGAGGAACGGCAGCAGCCGAGGCGCCAGCTCCACGTAGCCGCCCTTGCCCACCGCGACCAGGGCCACGTGCCGCACGGAGCCGTCCGCGTCCTCCAGATAGCGCGCCAGCGGCTCCGCGAAGCGTGAGTTCTGGATGCGCCCCAGCAGGCGCGCCACCTCGCGGCGCTCGGGCACCGGTGCGCCCTCGCCGCGCGACAACATCGCCCGCAGCGCGTCCAGCGCCACGGCGCTCCCCGTCGACTTCACCAGCGCGCCAATGGCCGCGCAGCGCAGGCCCACATCCGGGTGGTTCAGCAGCGCGGGCAGCAGGCGCTCCGCCCGCTCCGGTGACAACCGCGCCAGGGCCCACACGGCCTGGTCCCGAGGCCGACGTGGCCCTTCCTCCACCAACCGCTCCAGCACCGGCGCCAGTTCGTGCGCCTCCAGCTCCAGGGCCAGGGAGACGCCGCGCTCCAGCACGCGCTCGTGCGGGTGACGCAGCAGCGCGGGCAGGTGCGGACGCAGCGGCACCTCCGCCTGCTCCATCATCGCCACCGCGCGCAGCACCCGCTCCGGAGAAGGGGCCGCCAGGGCCTCGGCCAGCAGCCGCTGCTCCTCTTCGCCCTCCAGCGCCACGTCCTCTTCTTCGGGCGCGCCCACCTGCTCGCCCAGCGCGGCCACGTATGCGGGCTTCAGCCGCACCAGCAGCAGGCCCAGCGCCGCGCACATGCCCACCACCGCCACCGCCATGGTGACGCCGTTGGCCGCGCGTCCCGCGCCGATGAGCAACAGACCGGCCAGCACGACGCCGCCCTTGCGCAGCAGCCCATCCACCGTGGCGCGCAGGCCCTCTCGCTGGTCGTCCGGCACCGCGGTGTAGAGCAACTGGATGCCTACCGGGAGGATGGAGTAGCTCACCGCCGTCTCCACCAGTCGCAGCAAGTGCACCGGCCACAAGCTGGGGGTGACGAGCGCCGCGCCCGCCAGCGGCGCCAGGACCAGCGGCACCATCGCCACGTAGCGCAAGAGCCCCAGCCGCTTCAGCAGGCGCTGCGCCACCAGCAGCTGGAAGGCCACGCAGAACAGGCCAATCCAGAGCTGGAGTGAACCGAAGAGCGCCGTCAGCGCGTCCTCGCTCAGCGTGCCTTCCAGGCGCAGCCGGAAGAGGTAGTCCACGAACGACGACAGCACCGCGAACGCGATGCCCAGCGCCGCCAGCACCTGGGCGTAGGGGCTCTCCGCCAGATAGCGCAGCCCCAGGAAGGACGCGGGGCGGCCGCGCGGCGGCGTGGGCGGCAGGCCCTTGTACAGGTGATGGAAGATGGCGCCCGCGGCCAGCAGGCCCACGGCGCCGCTCACCACGATGCCCGGCGTGCCCAGCTTCACCGCCAGGCCCTGCACCAGCAGACCTCCGGCGATGCCTCCGCCCATGGCGAAGCCGTTGAGCGCGGTGAAGGCCCGGCGCGCCTCACGCGCGTCGAAGGCGGCCGCCATGCGGCCCCAGAAGCGGAAGGACACGAACGTGGAGAAGGTGTCCGCGAAGAGGTACAGCGCCAGTGCGGGCATGCGCTGCCCCGCGGACAGGGCCCCCGCCAGCACCAGCGCCACCACGCCGCCCATGCCCGTGAGCAGGCCCGGGGACTCGAAGGGCGAGCCCGGCTTGGAGCGCGGCAGCACCGTCATGGCCGCCGTCATCAACGCGCCCAGCAGGTACAGGTACGGCAGCGCCTGGGACTCGAAGCGCGACAGCACCAGGGCGTTGGAAGCCGTCTTCAGCTGCGTCACCCCTGCGATGAGCGCGAACTGAAAGGCTGCCGCCGGCCAAAGGCGGCGGTTCCATGATGAGGAGTCGGAGGGGAGCACGGTGCGAGTGCGTGGCAGACTACCCCACGCCCTCTCGCCTCAAGAATAGCGCTGTCGTGCGAGGTGCCGCCCGCCTGCCCTCCGGACAGCGGGCAAGTCACTTCGGACACCTTCACCCGACTTCCGCCGCCCTCACTGAAATCGTTGGAGCCGCGATGAATGTGTCTCGGGCCGCCCGCACGTGCGCCGCCGCGGCTAGACTGTGTCGGTGACGACCGCCACCGACACCCTGCTGGACGGCACCCACACGGTGCTCACCCCCGAGTACGTGGAGTTCCGCTTCACGCTCGCGGGCCTGTACTCGCGCTTCCTGGCGTGGCTGCTGGACGCCGTCATCGTCACACTGCTCACCGGCACCATCCTGATGTCGCTCAGCCTGGTGATGTTCGCCTTCCCGGGCTTCGCCAGCGCGCTGTCCATCGTCATCTACTTCCTGGTGGACTGGGGCTACGCGATAACGCTGGAGACGGTGTGGAGCGGACGCACCGTGGGCAAGCGGGTGATGTCGCTGCGGGTCATCCAGGAGAGCGGCGTGCGCATCGGCTTCTACCACGCGGCGCTGCGCAACCTGGCGCGTCCGGTGGACCGGCTGCCCCTGTTCTACCTGGTGGGAGGGCTCACCGCGCTCGTGTCCGGCTCCCAGCAGCGGCTGGGGGACATGCTGGCGGGAACGCTGGTGGTGCGCGAGCGGCGCCTGAAGGTGCCCTCCGCCCTGGGCATGCCCGGCGACGAGGGGCTGCTGGCGGATCCGCTCTTCGTGTCGCGCGTGAAGCGCCTGTCCAGCGAGGAGCGAGAGGTGGTGCTGACTGCGGCCCTGCGCCGTGAGGAACTGCGCATGGAGGCGCGGCTCCGCCTGTTCGCGGCGCTGGGAGCAAGGCTGCAGGACGCGCTGGCCATGGAGAAGCCGCCCCACCTCTCCGACGAGAAGTGGGCGTTGCTGGTGGCCGCGGCCCTGCTACCGCCGAAGGGACAGCCTAGAAGTACGCCGCAGCGCCGGCAGACAGCGTGAGCGTGCGCTGCGTCTTCTCGTTGAGCGCGATGTAGAAGTTGTACTGCGCGCGCGCGCCCACGCTCACCGAGTCCGACAGGAAGAAGTCGACGCCGACGTTGGGGCCAATGCCCACGAAGTTGCTGACGCTGTTCTTGAAGACGATGAGGTAGCTCAGGTCCGAGCCCACATAGGGGCGGATGGCCTCCTCCATCAGCAGGTACCGGATGCCGATGGACGGCGCCAGGCCCACCACGCGCTTCTCGTTGCGGTCCGTGGTGTCGCGTGGGAACGCAATCTTCGACAGGGAGACCACCTCGAAGCCGTTCTCGATGTAGAGGCTGGCGTCGACGCCCACGAAGAACGCGTCATCCAGGCCGTTCGTCCGGTTGAAGTCCATGTAGCCCAGTGACAGGCCCAGGCTGCGGTTGGCGAACTGGGCATGCGCGGGGCTGGCCGACAGCAAGGCCAGGGTGAAGCCGAGGGTGCAGAGCAGGGTACGCATGGGCCGCCACTCTACCGGCGTAACCCTCGGAAAACAGCCTGGATTCATGCCACTCCGGGCGTTGCCTGGGCGCGGGCGCTCTCCTACACTCGCCCCGCCATGCGTGTCCGCCGACTTGTTGCTGCGCTGTCCCTGGTCTCCGCCCTGCCCTTCGTCGCCTGCGTCCGGACCCCACCGCCTCACGAGCGGGCGCTCATCAACAACGAGCTGTGCGCGCAAGAGATGGCCAAGGGCGACCTGGCCCGCGCGGAGACGTTCTGCGACCTGGGCCTGGAATTCTCCCCCCAGTACGCGGACCTCTGGTCCAACAAGGGCATCATCGCCATGTCCTCGGGCCGGAAGGACGACGCGAAGAAGCACTTCATCAAGGCCCTGCGCTACAACCAGGAGCACCTCCAGGCGTACCAGAACCTCGGCGCCATCTACATGGAGGAAGGCGCGTACGGAAAGGCGCACGACAACTTCCGGCGGGCCCTCAAGGTGAACCCGGACAACCTGGAGTCGCGCTACAACCTGGCACTCACCCTGATGAAGATGGGGAAGATGGACGAGTCCAAGAAGGAGCTGCGCACGATCCTGGCCGTCAATCCCGGCATCTCCGACGTGCACCACCTCCTGGGTATCATCTCCTACTCGGAGGGTGAATACGACGCGGCCGGCGAGCACCTCGCCCGGGCCACGCAGCTGGTCCAGGATTCACCCCTGCTGTGGCACGACCTGGGCACCGCGTTGATGGAGTTGGGCCGCTTCCAGGAAGCGCGCGAGTCCTTCGCCAACTGCGCCCAGCTGGACCCCAGCAACAGCAGCTGCATCAACAACCTGTCCCTGGCCCAGCGCAAGACGGCGCTCACCGACGCGGCCTTCAAGGAGATCAAGGACACGCAGCAGGCGGAGAACTCCGCGCCCGCGCTCTACATGCTCGCGCGTCAGTACCGCGAGAAGGGCCTGCTGGCGGAGGAAGAGGCCACCTACCGTAAGTGCGTCAAGCTGGATGCGAAGTACGCCGCCTGCCACTACGGCCTCTACGAGCTCTTCTTCGAAGCCCACAAGCGCGAGCACGCGCAGATCGCCTGCAAGAACTTCCTGAAGTACGGGACGTCTGAGGAATTCCCCACGGAGTACCAGACGTGTGAGAGATTCCTGAGCGACGCGACGTTCTGATGTCCCGCCTTCCCGACTCCCCTCCTTCTCGATGAGCGTTCGTCTCACCGTCACGCAGCGCAGCGAGGCCGGCGCTGCCCAGAGCACCGAGTTCGTCCTCGACGACGCGGTCATCACCCTGGGCCGCGACAAGGCTTGCCAGGTCGTGCTCGCTCAGCAGGCGGTGTCGCGCAACCATGCGCGCATCTGCCAGGACGGGCCGCTCTTCTTCGTGGAGGACCTGGGCAGCTCCTACGGCACGCAGATCAACGGCAAGCCCGTGCCCAAGGGCGAGAAGCGGCTGCTGCGCAACGGCGACGTCATCGCCATCGCCACGTTCGACGTCCGCTTCGAGCGGGTGATGGACCTGAACCCCGAAGCGGGCGGGGAGAAGACGTCCTTCATCGCCCGGGGCATGGTGAAGGACGCCATGCGCGGCCTGGCCGGCGGCGGCGAGGAGCGCTACCTGCGCTTCATGAACGGCCCCCGCGAAGGCGAGCGCATCGAGCTGGGGGACGCGAAGGAAGTCATCCTGGGCCGCGACGAGAAGGACGCGGACATCATCCTCAAGGATGACCTGGTCTCCCGGAAGCACGCCAAGGTGCGCCGCGACTGGTCCGGTACCCACGTGGAGGACCTGGGCAGCCGCAACGGCATCAAGGTGAACAAGAAGCGGGTCAACCGCCGGCAGCTCAAGGACGGGGACGAACTGGAAGTGGGTGCCACCCGCTTCCTTTACGTGGACCCCACCGAGCCGGCCGAGGAGCCCGTTCAGCTCGCCCCCGAGGTCAAGGCTCCCGGCTCGCCGTGCATAGCTTTCTCTCCGTGGCACTTCACTCATCCACGGGAGGCGGCATGGCAGGCGAAGAGCGGCAGACGGGGACCCGGGACGAGCAGTACAACCTCATCAGCGTCC
>NZ_VHLB01000164.1:0-7704 GCF_006547365.1 Myxococcus sp. AB056
GAGGAGGGGCTCGGGGCGGCGCCAGCCGTGTCGCCCGCTCCTGGCGGGGAGGGGACCACGTCCGCACTCTCGGGCTGCGCTAGGGGACTCGAGGGCGTCCCCTCGCCAGCGCGCTGCGCGGCGGCCTGCTTGCGCCGGGCGACCTGCGCGTCGATTTCCTGGAGGCGTTGGATGGTCTGCGCTTCAACCTCTTTCGCACGCTGGGTGGCAGCCGCGGCCTCCTGCTTGACGTGCTGGTCGACGAGGGCCTCGGCGACTTTTTGAATCCGCGCCGCCTTGGCGCGTGCTTCGGCTCGGGACTCCCGCTTGCTCGCGCTTTCCGCCGCTTCAGTTCCGGAAGTCATGCAACTCAAGGCCAATGCCAGAGCTGCAATGGATTGAAGAAACCCGACACGAATGTACTGTTTGCGCGCGACCGGGTCGCTCAGCAGCGCTCCACCGATGTGGAACGGCAGGCTCATGCCGTAGAAGAACTGGCGCAGGCGCCCTTCGGGCGGTTTCCGGTCTGTCAGTGAGAAGTGACGCGCACCCGCGCTTACCTCGCCCCAGAATTCGCGCGCCCGGGCCTCGCCCTGGCCGGCAAACCCCTGCTCTGTGTGCTTGTTAACCTTGCCTTCGGGTGAGGAACCACCGTGCCGCGTGTCGCTGTCTGCCACGTGTCTCAGCGTAGCACGAGCCGAGTTGTGCTAAAGGCGCACCTGTGAGCGCGAACCCCCTACGTCCTCGTCCCTTCCGCAAGCCGCTGTCCGGCGTGCTGGTCCTCGCCCTCGGTGCCGTTGCCGGTTGCGAGAAGAGCAATCCCACTCCTCCTCCGGCCGCCGCGCCGGAAGCCAAGGCTCCCGTTGCTCCTTCCGAAGTCACGCTGCTCGTGACGGGTGGCGCGTTCGGTCAGCTCCAGCCCTCCGAGGGCAAGGGCGGCGCGGCGGAGCTGCTCGGCCGCTGGATGGCCGATGAGAAGCACTGTCCCGGTCCCGTGAAGGAGGGCCAGCCTACGTGCGCGGACGCCAGCACGCTGGCGCTCGCCACGGGTGACCACTGGAACGGCCCGGCCATCTCCTCCTTCTTCCTGGGCACGCCCACGGCCGAGGTCATGGGTCGCATGGGCTACGCCGCCTCCGCCCTGGGCAACCATGAGCTGGCCTTCGGCAAGGAGGCCTTCCTCAAGAACCGCGGCGCGGGCGGCTTCCCGTTCCTCGCCGCCAACCTCAAGGTGAAGGACCCGGCGCTGGCGGGCGACCTGTCCATGCCGGCGTTCCAGATTTTCGAGCGCCGCGGCCTCAAGATTGGCGTGGTGGGTCTGGCGTCCGAGAAGACGGTCCGCACCGCCATGCCCGGCCGCGCGGATGGCCTGGAAGTGACGGGCTACGAGGAGGCGCTCACCACCGCCATTCCGGAGGCCCGCAAGGCCGGCGCGGACGTGGTCGTGGTGCTCGCCGACGAGTGCGTCACCGACCTGCAGCCCGCGGTGGCGAAGCACCCGGAGTGGAAGGTGGCGCTGGTGGCCGGTGGCCGCTGCGCGCAGCCCGTCGAGCTGAAGGACGGCGCGACCAGCTTCGTGTCGCTGGACCGTGGCTTCGGCAAGTACCTGCGTGCGCACGTCACCTTCGACCCGGCGAAGCCCGCGGGTGAGAAGCTGACCGGCCTGGAGACCAAGGTCGTCGAGGTGTCGGGCGGCGCTCCGGACGCGGAGACGGCGCAGCTGGTGGGCAAGTGGAAGACGCAGCTGGACGAGGTGCTGGGCCAGCAGATCGGCTTCTCCAAGGCCGGCATCCCCCACGCGTCACCCCAGATGGCGAAGTGGGTGGCGGGCGCGGTGCGCAACGTGCTGGGCACGGACGCGGCCGTCCTCAACAGCGGCGGCATCCGCGGCGATCTTCCCGCCGGTCCGGTGACGCGCGGCAGCATCTACTCGGTGATGCCCTTCGAGAACTCGCTCCTCGTCGTGAAGCTGAAGGGCGAGGACCTGGCCCGGCAGCTGGCCAACCCGAACGCGCTCGTCTCCGGCTTCACGGCCGCGGGCAAGGGCAAGTTCAAGGACGCCAAGGGCAAGGCCCTGGACCCGAACAAGGAGTACACGGTCGCCACGGTGGAGTACCTCTACTTCGGCGGTGACGGCTTCGAGTTCGAGAAGCTGGCCCCCGAGCCCACCGAGACGGGCATGGCGTGGCAGACGCCGGTGGTGGACTGGACCAAGGACCAGGCGAGCAGCGACAAGAAGCCGCTGGAGAAGCTGCTGAAGTAGTCCTCGCCGCCTGCTTCTGTCGGACCCCTGAAGCGCCGGAGGAGCCCACCTGGGCCCTTCCGGCGCTTCGTCATTTCAGCGGGGCCAGGGGCTCACGGCGTTTCCATGGCAGGCGCCGCCGTGGACGGGGTCGCCGCGGCGGGAGGGGCATCGGGCCCGCACACGGCCTGATAGCGGGCCAGCGTGTCGTGCACCGTCCGCCGCAGCCGCTGCGGCGAGCCTTCGTGGAGCATGTCCACCGCGAGCTGCTGGGCGTCCAGCGCCTCCGGGCAGCGACCGAGCTGGAACAGGAGGGTGGACCACGTGTCCAGCACTGACGCGTTCCCCGGCGCCAGCGACAGGGCCCGCTGCGCCGCCGTCAGGCCCTTCTCCGGCTGGGCCGTGCGCGCGTAGTAGCCGGCCAGTCCGTTCTGCGCGCTCACGCTGCCGGGCAGCAGCTCCACCGCGCGGAGCCTCGCGGCCTCCTGCTCCTCGGAGGTATTGCCCGCGGCGTCCAGCGCCTGTGCCATGGCGTTCCAGGCGTGCCCGCTGTCGGGGTGGTGCTCCAGCAGCTCCCGCGCCAGGGCGAGCCTGCGGAAAGGATCCTCCGTGGAGCGGATGCGCAGCAGCATGGCGTCCACGTTGCCGGGCTCCTCGCGCGTGGCCTCGGCCATCTCCCGTTCGATGTGGGGCAGCCGCTCCTCCATGGGGGACGCGCCCGGTGTCATCAGGAACAACTGGGCGCGGATGGCGTGGACCTCGGCCGCGCGCATGGGGCGCGTTTGCAGCGGGCTCGTCACGGGCGCCAACGGCGCGGTGATGGTGCGGTAATTCATGTGCCCAGGGCGGCGCACGTAACCATTCAGCTCGCCAGCCAGGTCCTCCTCGCCGCGGAAGGCGGCCTCGAAGGCTTGCCGGGGTTCCTCGCCCTGCATGAGGCGCTTCTGGAAGTCCTCGAAGCGCGCGCCGTGCCGGCTGATGAAGAAGTGCACCCACAGCCAGGAGGACGCGTAGTACTGCCGCGACTCGGCGGTGCCGAGCAGCCCCTTGCTGTCCCAATCCCAGAGCTCGTCGAGCGTGCGCCAGCCGTGCCGCTGCACCTGGTTGTAGAAGGCCCCGTGGATGTGCCCGAGGATGACCTCGCGCCGCTCCGGCCTGAGCGCGATGGTCTCCAGGTAGCTGGCCAGTCCTTCGGATAGCCAGCGGGGTTGGCGGACGAGCGCGAGCTCGGAGAGGTAGTGCGTCAGCTCGTGGGCCTGGGTGGTGATGTCCGCGGTGGCTTCGCTGAGCGCGTAGGCGTGCCCGGCCAGCACCAGCAGCGGGCCATCCTCCGTGTTGGTGGAGAAGCCTTCGATGCGGATGTTGGTGAACTCCTCCAGCGCGCTGCGGTTGTGGAGGACGATGATGTCCACCGTGCCCGGTGGGTCGAAGCTGCCGCCCCAGGCTTGCAGCAGCCCTTCGCGGAGCAGCTCCAGCTCCTGGGCCGCTTCCTCGGCCGTTTCCGTGTCCAGGTTGGTGCGGACGATGAAGTGGGGGCTGCGCACCTCCACCCAGGGGCGGCCTCCCTCCAGGGGACACAGGGCGCGCATGCTCGTGCATCCCGAAAGCAGGGCGAGCAGCCATCCCAGGAGCGCCATCCGACACGTCATGGTCCCGCGTTTTCCCACAAAGCTTCATCGGAGGGCAGGGTGGGCCGCCACGTCACTGGGGTAGAGTGCCGGCCCATGGAGATGGCGGAGTTCATCGAGTCCCGCAAGCCGCGCTGGGAGCAACTGGAGTCGCTGCTGGACCGGTCCGAATCCCACGGCCTGCGCGAGCTGAGCCTGGAGGACGCCAGGACGCTGGGCCGGCTGTATCGCGCCGTCTCCAGTGACTTGCTGTGGGTTCGCGCGCGCAGTGGCTCGGCGGACGTGAATGCCTACCTCAACGATTTGGTGGGGCGGGCGTACGCGCTGACGTACCCGGGCCGGCGTCCGCGCCTGGCGGACGTGTGGGGCTTCGTGGCCCGGGGCTTCCCCGCGCTGATGCGGCGCGAGTGGCGGATGTACGTGGCGTCGCTGCTGCTGCTGCTGGCGGGCGTGGGCTTCGGCTACGTGGGGATGATGGTGGACCCCGACGCGGCGCACTATCTGGTTCCCGCCGAGCACCTGAACCTGGACCCCGTCGAACGCGCGGCCAACGAGGCCGCGGGTGACGGCATGTCGGTGGGAGACCAGGCCCAGTTCACCACCTACCTCTTCACCCACAACATCCAGGTGGCCTTCCTGGCCTTCGCGCTGGGAATCACCGTGGGCCTGGGCACGGCCATCATGCTGTTCGTCAACGGCCTGTTCCTGGGCGCGCTCGCGCAAGTCTATGCGGCCAAGGGAATGGCGGGCTGGTTCTGGGCGTGGATTCTTCCGCACGGCATTCCGGAAATCACCGCCATCTGCATCGCGGGCGCGGCGGGGCTGGTGATTGCGCGGGGCATGGTGGCCCCACGAGGACTGCCTCGGGGGCAGGCGGTGCGACAGGAGGCGGTGACGGCGGTGCGGCTGCTGTTCGGCACGCTCGTCCTATTCGTGCTCGCGGGCTTCATCGAAGGCACAGTGTCGCAGATTCATCCGCCCAAGCTGTCGGTGGTGTTCAAGGTGTCCTTCGCGTTGACGGTGGGCGCGGGCGTGTATGCGTACCTGCTGTCGGACTGGCTGCGTGGGGGCCGCGCGGCGCTAGACGGCGGCGCTGAGTCCGCCCATGGATGAGCGCTTGTGGCTGCCTCCGCTTCCGAGTGAGCCGGAGGTCCTCATCGAGTGCCCGCGGTTCTCCTTCGTGAAGCGCCGCGCGGACGGGGCGGTGGACTTCGTGTCTCCGCTGCCGTGCCCGTACAACTACGGCAGCATCCCGGGCCTTGCGTCGGATGAAGGCGACCCGCTAGACGCCGTCGTGATGGGGCCCCGGCTGGCGCAGGGCCAGCGGCTGCGCGTGCCGGTGGTGGGTGTCATCGGCTTCGTCGACGCGGGGCGAGGGGACCCGAAGGTGGTGTGCGCCGCCGCGCCCCTGACGGACGCCGAGCGCGCGGGCCTGGAGCGCTTCTTCCGCGTCTACGCCCTCTTCAAGCAGGTGCTGCACCGCGTGCGAGGCAACGTCCCGGACACCCGCTTCATGGGGTGGTTGCCGCTGCCCGTCCCGGCGCCGGACGCGGCCCCGGAGGCTACAGCACGCCGCGCGCCTTGATGTCCAGGTAGCGGTTGACGGCGGCCAGGCTCAGCTCATCCGGCTGCACGTCGAGCATCTGCACGCCGCCCTGGCTCACCCGCGCCTTGAGCACTTCGCGGTCGGTGAGCAGCTCGGAGGCCACCGCGTGCTGGAAGGCCTCTTCCGGGTTGGGAGGCGGCGTGCGCAGCAGCTTCTGGAGCGCGGTGTCCTTCACCGAAAGGCACAGGGGGACATGGCGCCGTGCCAGGCGGTGCAGCGGGGCCACCATGGTGGAGGCCTGCTCCTCGTCCAGGAAGTCGGTGAAGACACACAGGAGGCTGCGGCGCGTGAGGCGGAGGTTCAGCTCCTTGAAGAGGGCCAGGTAGTCCACGTACGTGAGGCTGGGCGTGGTGCCGTAGAGCGTGTCGACAATCTTCCGGTACTGCGTGCGCCCGGCCGCGGGCGGCAGGTAGGCCTTCACGCCATCCGCGAAGACGGCCAGCCCCACGCGGTCGCCGTTGCGCACGGCCACGAAGGCCAGGAAGAGGGCCGCGTTCACCGCGTGGTCCAGCTTGGTGAGTCCGTCCACCTGCGCGGCCATGGAGCGGCCCGCGTCCACGCAGATGAGGATGGACTGCGAGCGCTCCGACTCCAGCACGCGCGTCACCGGCCGCCCACGCCGCGCGGTGGCCTTCCAGTCCACGTCCCGCACGCTGTCGCCCTGGGCGTAGTCGCGCAGGCGGGCGAACTCGCTGCCACGCCCGTCGCGCCGCAGCTGTCGCAGGCCCAGGTTGACCAGGTCCAGCGCCGCGCCCGACAGCAGCAGCCGGTTGGCGCCGCGCAGGTCCGGGTACACGGCGATGTCCTGCGCCGCGGGGAACACGCGCTCGTGGGACACCAGCCCCAGCGGCCCGCGCACGCGGACGTGCACGTCTCCAAATTGGAAGCGGCCGCGCTTCACGGGCGTCACCCGGTACACCCAGCGCGACTCGCTCCGCGCGGGCAGGTGCAGCGGGGCCTCGTCCGGCGTGGCGCCGAAGCCGTCCGGCACGTCGTCCCGGACGCGTACGTGGACGGCGCCGCCGCTCCGGTGAATCAGCCGCACCACCACCTTGTTGGCCACACCCACGTTGAGCCGCGCCGGCAGCACCCGGTGGACCTCCAGCCGGGCCCTCCGCGCGGTGAGCACGTCGAACACCGCCAGCGCCAGCACCAGCGCGTCCAGCGCGAGCACGGCGCCGCCAATGCCGGGGCTGAAGCCCGCCAGCATCATCGGCAGCGCGAGCAGCGCCAGCAGCACCCAGAGGCGCGGGGTGGGAATCACCGGGGGACCTCGACGCCGCGCACCACCTCGCGCAGCACGTCCGTCGGCGTGGCCCCGTCCAGCTCCGCGTCCGGCGACAGCAGCAGGCGGTGCTTCAGCACGGGCGCCGCCAGGAAGCGCACGTCGTCCGGGGTGACGAAGCCGCGCCCGCGCAGCGCCGCCAGGGCCTTGGCCGCCAGCAGCAGGTGCACGCCCGCGCGAGGCCCGGCTCCCAATCGAATGCGGCTGGAGGCGCGCGTGGCCGCCACCAGCTTGCGGACGTAGGCCAGCACCGGCGGCTCCACCGTCACTTCATTCAGCGCGCCGCGCGCGGCCAGCAGCCCGTCCTTCGTCACCGCGGCATTGACGCCCGCGCGTTGCAGGTCCCCCGAGTCGAAGCCCCGGTGCACGGAGGCCAGAATCGCGTCCTCCTCCTCCGGCGCGGGATAGCCCACCTCGATTTTCAGCAGGAAGCGGTCGAGCTGCGCCTCGGGCAGTGGATAGGTGCCCTCGGACTCCACGGGGTTCTGCGTGGCGAACACGGTGAAGAGCGGGGAGAGCGGCAGCACGCGGCCCTCCATGGACACCGAGCGCTCCTGCATGGCCTCCAGCAGCGCGGACTGCGTCTTCGCCGGGGCGCGGTTGATTTCGTCCGCCAGCAGCAGGTCCGTGAAGATGGGGCCGCGCACCAGCGTGAAGCCCTGCGTCTTCAGGTCGAACACGCTGGTGCCCAGGATGTCCGCGGGCATCAGGTCCGGGGTGAACTGGATGCGCTTGAACTCCGCGCCGATGCTGCGCGACAGGGCCTTGGCCATCAACGTCTTGGCCACGCCGGGCACGCCTTCCAGCAGGATGTGGCCGCCGGCGATGAGGCCACAGAGCATCAGCTCCAGGGCCTCGTCCTGGCCGACCACGGCCTTGCGCACCTCGGACAGCACGGCCTCGCGGATGGCGTGGGCGGCCTGCACGGCGTTACCAGCCGGGGCGGGGGAGGGGGCGGACAGGG
>NZ_VHLB01000165.1:0-7684 GCF_006547365.1 Myxococcus sp. AB056
GAGCGGCGAGGGGGCGGAGGGCGGGCTGCATCAGGCGTGCTCCTCGGCCTCATCGGGCGCGTCCGTCCGCTGCACCTGCCATTCGGGGAACGGGTCCTCCAGACGCGCCCAGTGTTGGGGACCGCGCGCCAGCTCCTCCGGCGTGAGTAGACAGGCCTCCAGCAGCCGGGCCATCTCCTCATGGTCCGCGTCCTGGGTGATGAAGACGATTTCCTGCCGCCGGTCGCCATGTGGGCCCACGCACTCGCGCTCGATGTCGACGCGCGCCTGGGCATCCTCCGGCCACTCGGCGCGGGGCATCGCGTCCCACCACACGCCGCCGGGCTCGAAGCTGCAGGCGCCGCCCGCCTGGGCCCAGACGCCCGCGATGTCCATCCGCGTGGCGAGCCAGAAGAAGCCCTTGGAGCGCAGCACGCCCTTCCAGCTCTCGTGGATGAAGTCCCACAGCCGAGCGGGGTGGAAGGGCACGCGGCTGCGGAAGACGAAGCTGCGGATGCCGTAGGTCTCCGTCTCCGGCGTGTGTTCGCCCCGCAGCTCCTTGAGCCAGCCCGGGGCGCGCCGCGCGCGTTCGAAGTCGAAGCGGCCGGTGTTGAGCACGGCGGAGGGCGGCACGCGGCCCCGCTCGGAGGTGACGAGGTGCGCGTCCGGGTTGAGCTTGCGCAGGATGTCCTTCAGCCGGGCCAGCTCCTCCGCCGGGACGAGGTCCGTCTTGTTGAGGACGAGCACGTCCGCGAACTCCACCTGCTCCACCAGCAGGTCCACCACGGTGCGCTCGTCCTCGTCCGCCGCGGCCAGTCCACGCGCGGCGAGGTCATCCGCGGCGCTCCAGTCCCGCAGGAAGTTGAGGGCGTCCACCACCGTGACGAGCGTGTCCAGCCGCGCGACGTCCGACAGGCCCTGGCCCTGCTCGTCCGTGAAGGTGAATGTCTCCGCGACGGGCAGCGGCTCGGAGATGCCGGTGGATTCGATGAGCAGGTAGTCGAAGCGGCCCTCCCGGGCGAGCCGGGAGACCTCCAACAGCAGGTCCTCGCGCAGCGTGCAGCAGATGCAGCCGTTGGACAGCTCCACCAGCTTCTCGTCCACCCGGCTCAGCGCGCCGCCGCCCGTCTTCACCAGCCGGCCGTCGATGTTCACCTCGCTCATGTCGTTGACGATGACCGCCACCCGCAGGCCCTCCCGGTTCTGGAGGATGTGGTTGAGCAGCGTCGTCTTGCCCGCCCCCAGGAAGCCGGAGAGCACCGTCACCGGCAGCCGGGCCGTGGCCGCGGGCGCCGTCATGGCTTGCCCTCTACGAACAGCACATGCTTGCGCACGCGCGGGTCGTACTTCCTGAGCTGGAGCTTCTCCTGCGACTTCCGCTTGTTCTTCGTCGTTGTGTAGACGTAGCCAGTCCCCGCCGACGACACGAGATGGATGATGGTGCGGTTTCCCTTGGGCATGGTGGGCTCCGGCCGCGCGGACATGACAGGGCATGCCGCGACGATGCGCTGCCGCGGAGTCACGCCGGGATGGCGGTGTTGATGTGTTGGGTGTTGTTGTATCTGGGTTGCGTTTACGGCGCAAGCAACTGCGCGGGCCGGACGTCCGGGGAGCGCGCGCCGCTAGGCCTCGGCGTCTTCGTCCGCGTCCGGGGCGCGAGTCGTACTGAGCCGCTTCCGGTAGCGCCGGATGGCGCGCTCCAGGGGACGCAGGCCCGCAAGGCACAGCAGGGCAATGGTCATGGTGGTGACGGCGGCGAAGTAGAAGCCCAGGCCGGCGGCCAGGCCCACGGACGCGGTGAGCCAGAGGTTGGCCGCCGTCGTCAGGCCCTTCACCTGTCCGTTGTGGCGCAGGATGACGCCCGCGCCCAGGAAGCCGATGCCCACCACCACCTGGCTGGCGATGCGGCTGATGTCGCCCCGGGTACCTTCGGGGGTGTCAGGGCCCAACGCGACTTCGATGAAGACGCTGGCCAGCGTGAAGCAGCACGCGCCCAGGGAGACGAGGATGTGGGTGCGCAGCCCGGCCGCCTGGCCGCGCACCTCACGCTCCAGGCCCAGCACGCCCCCCAGCAGGGCGGCCAGGGCCAATCTCAGCGCGACAATCTGCTCATCCACGAACGGGGAGCCTACTCACCCAGCTCGATTTTCTCGTCCTTGTCCGCTTCGCTCAGTTCGGGATTGGGCAAGGTGGCCAGCGTGGCCGTCAGCAGCTTGCTGGACGGCACCACGTAGGGCGCCACTTCTTCACCCAGCTCCTGGACGTACTGGCCCACGCGCTGCTCGTAGTCCTCGTCTTTGGAGTTCCAGCTCCCGGCGGCGTCGGCGGACCAGACCTCTTCACCGTCGCGGCAGCGCACCAGCTTCGCGCTCACCGCGGCCTCCGCGCCGCTGCCCCGGAGCTGAATCTGCGGGGACAGCCAGAGCACGCCCTCCAGGCCCTCCACGCACAGCGTCTTGAACGTGGCGTCCGTGGGCACGTCGGGCAGCGCCGCGCTCTCCTTCACCAGGAAGTCGCGGTTCTGGTTCACCCACTGGCGGGCGATGAGGCTCCACAGCTCGCCCACGGCGACCTTGCCGTCGGGCAGCGGCTGCGTCACCACCACCAGGCGCTTCACCTGGTGCTTGTCCACCGTGTCGTAGTCACTGCGCAGCCGCTGATTCTTCACCGCGGAGCATCCGGACAGCAGGCCCAGCCCGAGCACGGGCAACAGTCGCTTCATCATGATGTCCCTCTCCCGGCCCCCTTCCGCGGGAAGGGGGCCTCCTTCAGGTGCACGCCCGGGCCAGACGGCTCAGGCCGCCTTCGGCTCGGAGTCCTTGCCGCCGCCAGTCGAGCCGCCCTCACCGGAGGACGCGCCCGACTCGCGCTGACGCCGGTCGTACATGAGCTGCATCACCGCGGCCAGCACCGTGAAGGACACCACCAGCGTGGTGATGAGGCCAATGCACGCTACCAGACCCATGGAGCGCAGGCCGTTGTGGGCCGCGGCCAGCAGCGCCGCGAAGGCCACCACCGCCGTGAGCGTGGAGGACGCGACGGCCGCGCCCACGCTGCGCAGGGCCACCAGGGGGGAGGTGCCCTCCAGGAAGCGATGGAGCAGGTAGAGGCCGTGACTCACCCCGAAGCCCAGGAGGATGGGCAGGATGATGATGTTCATGAAGTTCAGGCGCAGCCCCGTCAGCGCCATGATGCCCAGCATCATCGCCACGCCCACGCCGAGCGGAATCACGGACGCCAGCGCCAGCTTCACGTTGCGGAAGTCCAGGAAGTGCATGGCCAGAATCCAGAGCGCGGTGAGCACCACGGTGACCTTGCCGTCCCAGAGGACGATGCGCGCCAGCCGCGCGTAGAGCTGCGTGGCGCCCGCGGCGCGGAACTCCTTCTCCACCGTGGGGGCCTTGGGGTCCCACGCGTCCTGGTCGAACCTGCCCGGCGTGTACGTGGCCTTGATGACCTTCGTCTCGTCGGAGAACTTCAGCATCTTCTGGCCGTCCATCAGGTCCACGCTCGCGTAGATGTACGTGAGGTAGCCGTGGTTCTCCGGCTTCGCGGAGGGCAGGTTGCGGAACTGCGCGGTGTAGTTGGCCGGGACGCCGTGGACGTCAAAGGGCTTGGCGTCCAGCACCTTCTTGAAGAAGTCCGCGTTGGCCTGCATCTCCGGCGGCAGCGCGGCGACGGAGAAGCCCTCATCCTCCAACTGCTGCATCTCCGCCTTCCACTCCTCCAGCACCTTGGCGTTGGCCGCGGCCGTCTCCGCCGGGGGCACGAAGGTGAAGATGCTCACCACCTGGTCGATGGAGGGGTAGTTGTGCGCGTTCTGCGTCAGCTCCCGGTAGACACCTTCGGCCTCGTCCAGGTCCTTGGTGTAGATGGCCATCGGGTCGCTGGAGATGTTGAAGCGCTCGTTGATTTCGTCCTGGAGCAGCACGGACGACATGCCGTCGGGGATGAGCGCGCGGGTGTTGTAGTTGAAGCTCACGCCGTACTTGAGGCGCTCGAAGAAGCCCAGCTCCACGCCCTTGGGCGGCTCCTCCGAACCGGCCCAGGGAACCGCGGCGGCGCAGATGAGCGCGACGATGGCCGTGCTGATGCCCAGCACCATCTTCGGCTTGGGGATGCGCAGCTCCTTGCCCGTGGTGACGGAGTTGGTGGGAGGCGGCTTCATCACGCCGATGAGCTTCTGGGGCAGCTCCGGGTTGAGGCGGCCGGCCAGCGCCAGAATCGCCGCGCTCCAGCAGAACAGCGTCAGGCCCAGGATGAGCGTGCCCGCGCCGGCCAGGAAGCCGAACTGGCTGAAGCCGCGGAACTCGCTGACCATCAGCACGAAGAAGGAGCCCGCCGTCACCACCGCGGCCACCGCGGCCGGGCGGCCCGCGTTCATCACCGCGTCCCGGATGGCCACGTCGTACGGCTTGCCCATGCCCAGCTCCAGCCGGGTGCGGAAGATGAAGTGGATGCCGTAGTCGATGCCGAAGCCGAGCAGGATGCCGCCCAGGATGGACGTAATCATGTTCAGCTCGCCCACCGTCGCGTAGGTGAACCCGAGCGTATAAATCGTGCCCACCACCGTGCCGATGACGACCAGGAAGGTCGGCGCCAGCTTGCGGAAGAAGATGATGGTGATGAGGAAGATGGAGCCCAGGGCGATGAGCGTCACCGGCTCCAGCGACTCTTCAATCGCGAAGGAGTCATCCACCGTCGTCTTGTAGGAACCAGTGAAGCCGTAGGCGATGGTCTTTCCATCACCCATCAGCTGGTAGTCCTCCACCAGCTTCACCTTGCCCGGCTGCGCGGAGTACGCGTCAATCTGGCCCTTGAGCCGCTCGAGGTAGTCCTTCGTCTTGCCGATTTCGGTGTTGTCCCACATCGGCTTGACGAGCAGCATCAACATCTTCTTGTCGTTGGAGATGTTGTAGTCGTCGCGGATGCTCTTCTTGCCAATGGAGGAGTACTTGTCGACCAGGTCCTGCATGTCGAGCTCGACGGGCTTGGAGCCGCCCAGGTCGATGAAGAACGGGTTGCTGCGCTTCAGCTTGTCGCGCAGGAACGCCATGATGCGGCGCTTGCCCTCGACCAGGTCCTCCGTCTTCACGAAGAGGACCATGTTCTGCTGGATGAACTCGACGGGCAGCTTGTAGGAGACGTTGCGGACGTTCTCCTTGTCGTCCTGCATGATTTTCGCGAGGTCGTCGGCGGTGCGCTTGAGCGCGGCCTCGTCCTCCGAGCGCAGGGCGACCATGAGGAAGCCGCTGCCGCCCACCATGTCGATGACCTGCTTGACGTCCTTCACCTCTTCCAGGTCCTGGGAGATGAGGTCGAGCTGGTTGGAGTTGATGTGCAGCTTCGACGTCCCCCACAGCGACACGGCCAGCAGGGCCAGCATCACGAGGAGGACCGCCCCGGGCCTGCGGACCAGCAGTCCGGCGAAGGCTTGGGCGAAACGGGAGTGGGAGTTCGGATTTCTATCGCCGCTCATGCGGCGGCGACCCTACTGGCAAACGCCCTGACCCGAAAGGCAAAGCCCGGCCGCCAGGTCGCTGCCCTGCCACGGACGCCCGGGTCATGGCGGGGCGCCCCAGGACCCGCCCTCAGTGGGCGGGCGGCGCGGTGACCCGCAGCACGTCGTTTTCCGGTTCCTTGGGAGGCAAAAGGAACGAGCGCGGGTGCTTCACCAGGTGCGAGAGCACGGCGCGCAGGAAGGGAAGGGCCTCGCGGGCCGGGACGTCGCGGGCGCGGACAGCCACCCCCAGCGCCAGCGAGAAGGACACCCCGAAGTTGATGAGGCCGGTGAGGGCCATGCCCGCCAGCGCGGCCAGGAACTCCGGCTGGAGCACCGCGCCGGGGCCCATCGCCGTGCCCGCCAGGGAGAGCGAGCCGAGCACGAAGGTGACGTGGCGCACGTCCAGCGTCAGGCCGAAGAAGCCGCCCACCAACGGCCCCAGGGCCAGCAGGAAGCCCAGCGTCACGTTGGCCCCCAGGCCGGAGGCCGCGTGCTGGAAGGTGTCCGCCAGCCGCCGGGCGCGCGCCTCCCCCAGGAGTCGCCGCAGCACGCGGTGGTGGGCCAGCGCCTCGGGCAGCCGCCGGTACACCACGAAGTTCTCCAGCCAACCGCCCGCCACGCTGCTCATCCACAGCATGACGCCCGTCATGGCGGCGAATATCAGCGTGCCGCTCTTCCACGGGTGCAGCGAGGCCACCGTGGCCTGGGCCTTGGCCGGGCTCAGGAAGGTGTTGCCGGTGATGAGCTGGTATCCCAGCGCGAACACGATGGCCGCGGGGGCCACCACGCCCAGGTTGCCCATGAAGGCCGCCAGCTGGGAGCGGGTGATTCGCGGGATGAGCTCCACCAGGCTCGCCAGCCGCTCCCCCCGGGCACCTTCTCCCACCGCGCCCGCCAGCGTGGCCGCCGTCACGGACGGCTGCTTGGTCGCCAGGGTGAAGCCCATCGCTTGGATGAGGAGGAAGGCCAGGGCGTAGTTGAGGCCCACGGCGAGGAAGGAGAAGAAGGGCGCCAGCATCAGGCCCGACAGGAGCATCTTGGCGGCCACCGCCATCGCCGTGACGAGCCCGCCGCCCGCCGCGGAGTGCACCATCGCGTGGAAGCCCTCGCGGGTGCTGGTGATGTAGTGCTCGCCGGAGTGCCCCGCGCGTTCGATGATTTTGCGCGCCAGCATCCGCATGTTGCGCTTCACCAGCTCCACCACGGAGCGGTCCGCGTGCGCGCGCCGCAGCAGGTCCGACACCAGCGTCATGGCCTCGCGCCAGCGCGCTTCGCCCCGAGTGGCCCCCAGCACGCGGGCAATGGCCTCCATGCGCTCCAGGCCCCGGCGGATGCGCTCCAGCCGGTACACCAGGTCCACGCTGACGCCCGAGTCCTCCAGGTGGCGTGACACGCTGCCCACCACCTGGCGGCAGTCGGCCACGCATTGCGATAAATCCCGCAGCGTGTCCGCCGCCGCGTCGCGCGCCAGGACCGCGTCACAGACCAGCCGCATCCGCAGGAAGGGCGAGGCGCGGAAGGACGTCTCCGGGCTGCGGTCGCGCACGTCCTCGGCCATGCCCAGGGCCGCCACCTGCACCGCCAGCAGCAGCAGCGCGTCCATCAAATCCGCGCGCACGCGGGCGGCGGGCTTGGGCTCTGGCGACGCGGGTTCGCCCACCAGCGCCGCGAGCTGCGCGAGCCGCGCGGGGGACAGCCGTGCCAGCCAGTCCGCGTCGTCCGGGTTCGGGCACAGGCGCAGCAGCAGCTCCGACAGCTTGCCGGGCTCCGGAGGGGCGGGCAGCAGCGAACGGGCGAGCCGGTCCGACGCCTCCGCGAAGAAGCCCTGGCCGGCGGGCAGCCCCACCTGGGCGAAGAGCTTGAGGCCCCGGCTGCCCTCGAACACGGTGGCCACCAGCCGCGTGAGGGCGGCGCGCATGGCGGGCTCGCCTTCGAGCACGCGCACCATCAGGGCCAGCCGGCTGTCGGCGGCGGAGGCCTCGGGTTCGGAGGCGTCCACCAGCGCGTGGGCGGGGATGCGCTCGCGCAGCCACTGCATCCAGCGCTCCACCCACTGGAGCCGGTCCTCCAGGCTGCCCTCGGGCACGTTGCACAGCAACCGGTACAAATCCCGCACGGCGGAGTGGCCCGGTGCCCGGGGCGCGTACTGCATGCAGAACGCGTCCACTTCGCGGGCGGAGGGCTGCTGCCTGGGGGCGGGGG
>NZ_VHLB01000166.1:0-7558 GCF_006547365.1 Myxococcus sp. AB056
GGGCAGGACGCCGCATTCGGGCTGCTGAAGCTCCTGGACGGGCCGGACCCGTCGGTGGCGCGCGCGGCGGCCGGCGCGCTGTCGGAGCTGGGGGCGGACGCAGACACCCAGATTCTCCAGGCGCTGCGCGAGGGCGACAGCCTCCGGCGCCGCGTGCTGTTACCGCTGGTGGGCCGCAGGTCCGCGGCGGTGCCGGACGTCATGTCGTGCCTGGAGGACCGGGACGCGGCGGTGCGCGCCCTGGCGGCGGACACGTTGTCCCGCATTGGCAGCCCGGCCGCGGTGCCAGCCCTGTTCGAGCGGTTGGTGGACGAGGACTTGCGCGTGGTGCAGGCCGCGGTGGGGGCCATCCAGTCCCTGGGCAGCGACACCACGGAGAAGCTGGCGTTGCAGGCGGCCCGTTCCCCCGACGCGCGCCTGCGCCGCGCGGCGCTGCGCATCATCTCCTACTTCGGCTATTCCAAGGGACTGGAGGTGCTGCTCCAGGCCATGCGGGACCCGGATGAGCGCCTGCGCGACGCGGCCATCTACGGCCTGCCCTTCATCGAGGACCCGCGCGCGGTGGACGCGCTGCTGACGGCCGCCAATCACGAGTCGGAGCGCACGCGCGCGGCGGCCATGCGCGCGCTGGGGCAGACGGAGAAGGAGGCGCGCATCACCTCCACGCTGCTGCGTGGCCTCAACGACCGCGACCCCTGGGTGCGCTACTACGCGTGCCAGGCGCTGGGGAAGCTGAACGAGGAGGCCGCCGCGGACGCCATCGTCGCGCTGGCGGACGACGCCGCTGGCCAGGTGCGCGTGGCGGTGGTGGACGCGCTGGCGCACATGCACACGGAGAGCGCGATGTCGGCGCTCCAGCGCGCGGCGGCCAGCGCGGACGCGGATGTGCGGCGCGCCGCCCTGCTGGGGCTGGGCGTGGGCCGGCGGCCGGACGCGCTGCCCGTGCTGCTGGAGGCGGCGAAGTCGGAGGACGCGGCCACGCGGCTCGTCGCGCTGTCCGCGGTGGCCGAATACGATGCACCGGAGACGCTGCCCGCGCTGCTGCACGCCGCGGGTGACGGTGACGACAGCGTGCGCAGCGCCGCGGTGGGCTTCATCGCCACGCGCCCCGGGGTCCCGGCCACGCAGGCCCTGGTGTCCCTGCTGGGGGACATGACGCTGCGCGAGCGGGTGGTGAGCGCCTTGGCGCTGCCCCTGGAGGGCCGGCTGCCGGGACTGCTGGCCGCGCTGGAGGCGGCGGACGAAGTCACGGCGCCGCTGCTGGTGGCGGCACTGGCCCGGATGCGACGGGCGGACGCGCGCGCCGCGCTGATGCAGCTCCTGGTGTCCGCCAGTCCGGCGGGCCGTCGCGCCGCGGTGCCCGCAGTGGCGGCATTGGGGACGTTGGAGGCACGCGAGGCGCTGGAGCGCGCCTCCAATCAGGACGAGGACCCCGAGGTCCGGAGGGCCTGCCGGCTGGTGCTGAGCCGCTGACGCCCCGCCATGTTCTCACTGCCCATGTCTCCCCAGGTGTTCGCCATCCTGGCCGCGCTCATCGAGCAGCGCTCCGGGGTGCACTACGCCCCCGAGGACCGGGAGTTGCTCGCCGACAAGGTGGTGCCCCGCGCGCTGGACGCGGGCTTCGACTCGCTGCTCGACTACTACTACTTCCTCCGCTACGACCCTGCGGGCTCCGAGGCGCTGGACGCGCTGGTGGACTCGCTGCTGGTCCACGAGACGTACTTCTTCCGGGAGGCCCTGCCGCTGCGGGTGCTGGCCGAGGACCTGCTGGTGCCCGCCGTGCGCGCCGGACGGCGGCCCCGGGTGTGGAGCGCGGCCTGCTCCACCGGAGAGGAGCCCCTCACGCTGGCGATGATTCTCGCGGAGTTGGGCGTGCTCGACGAGGTGGAGCTGCTGGCCAGTGACTTGAGTGCCCGCGCGCTGGAGCGGGCCCGCACCGGGGAGCACAACCTGCGCTCCCTGCGCGCGCTGCCTCCGGGCGTGGAGGGCCGGTGGCTGGAGACGCGCGAGGGGCGCCCGCGCGTCCGGCCGGAGTTGGTGCGCGCGGTGGACTGGCGGCGCGTCAACCTGGTGGATGCCAACGCGGTGGAGCAGTTGGGCACCTTCGACGCCATCCTCTGCCGCAACGTCCTCATCTACTTCCAGGACGACACCGCGCGCCGCGTGGTGTCGTCCCTGACGCGCGCGCTCGCTCCGGAGGGGCACCTGCTGGTGGGGACCTCTGAGTCCCTGATGCGCTTCGGCACCGCGCTCGACTGCGAGGAGCGGCGCGGCGCCTTCTTCTATACCAAGGCAAGGCCATGACGGTGGTGTCTCCCATTCGCGTGCTGGTGGTGGATGACTCCGCCTTCGCCCGCAAGGTGCTGCGGCAGGTGCTCTCCAGCGCGGAGGGCTTGGAGGTGGTGGGCGTCGCGCGCGACGGCCTGGACGCGCTGGAGAAGGTGGCCGAGCTCTCTCCCGACGTGCTCACGCTGGACCTGGTGATGCCGGGCCTGGACGGGCTGGGCGTGCTGCGCGCGCTCGCCTCCAGCGCCGCCGCGCCCCGCGTGGTGGTGGTGAGCAGCGCGGGCGAGGAGAGCGAGCTGGCGGTGGCCGCGCTCCAGGCCGGCGCGGTGGAGCTGGTGAACAAGCCCACCGCGCTCGCCACCGAGCGGCTGTATGAGCTGGGCGGCGAGCTGGTGGCGAAGGTCCGCACGGCCGCGGGCGCGGTGGTTCGCGCGCCGCCGGAGCCGGCACCGTCGCCGGAGGTCTCCTCCGCGCCGGTGGCTCGCGCGGCCGCGAAGAGTCTGGTGGTGGTGGGCACCTCCACCGGCGGGCCGCAGGCGCTCACCCGCCTGCTGTCCGAGCTTCCCGTGGACTTCCCCGCGCCGCTGGCGCTCGCGCTCCACATCCCCACGGGCTACACGGAGGCGGTGGCCCGGCGCCTGAACGCGCACTGCGCGCTGGAGGTGCTCGAAGCGGTGGATGGGCTGGAGCTGCGGCCCGGCCGCGTGGTGCTGGCGCGCTCCGGGCAGCACCTCAAGCTGGAGCGCCATGGAGCGGTGACGCTCGCTCGGCTGGACCGGCAGCCGCTGCGCACGGCGCACCACCCCAGCGTGGACATCCTCTTCGAAAGCGCCGCGCGAAGCTGGGGCTCGGACGTGGTGGGCCTGGTGCTCACTGGCATGGGGGACGACGGCGTCGCGGGCGCCCGGGCCATCCGCGAGGCCGGAGGCACCATCCTCACGGAGAGCGAGTCCTCCTGCGTGGTGTACGGCATGCCGCGCGCCGTGAAGGAAGCCGGGCTGGCCACCGCCAGCGCTCCGCTGGAGGGCATGCTGGCGCTGCTGCGGCGTCATGTGCGCTGAAGGCCGACCTTTCTAAAGACGGGTGGGTGATGGTCCCGGAGCGTCGGCTGGGTCAGGATGGCCGGCATGCTCCGATACGCCGCTGACCGCCGGACGATGCTGTGGTGTCTGGCCATGCCCGTGGTGGCCCTGTCGATGTACGTGGTCCCCGGGTGGATTCCCTATCTCTGCCCCCTGGCGTGCTACCTGGCGCTGTCGGCAGGCGTCATCGCGCACAACCACAACCACTGCCCCACCTTCCGCAACCGGAAGCTGAACGAGGCCATGGGCATGTGGCTGTCGCTCTTCTACGGGTACCCCACCTTCGTCTGGATTCCGACGCACAACCTCAACCACCACAAGTTCGTGAACAAGGCGGGCGACGCCACCATCACCTGGCGCTACTCGAAGAAGCACAACTTCCTGGTGGCCTTCCTCTTCCCCTTCGTCTCCACGTACTGGCAGCAGGAGCCGACGAAGGCGTTCATCGACAAGGCGCGCGAGCGCAACCGGCCGCTGTACCGCCAGATTCTCACCCAGTACGCCGTCTGGGGCGGCACGCACGCGGCGCTGCTGGGGCTGGCCATGGTGATGCACGGCCTGGCCGGCGGCGCGCGCATCTGGGCGTTCGCCTTCCTGGTGCCCGCGCTCTTCTCGCTGTGGACCATCATGTTCTTCAACTACATCCAGCACGTCCACACGGACCCCTGGAGCGAGCACGACCACAGCCGCAGCTTCACCGGCCGCCTCATCAACTTCTTCCTCTTCAACAACGGCCTCCACGCCGTGCACCATGAGACGCCGGGCCTGCACTGGAGCCTGCTGCCCCAGGCGCACGCGAAAATCGAGGCCGCCATGGACCCGGCCCTCAAGCCGGTGAGCTTCTTCGCCTGGTGCTTCCGCTCGTACGTGGTGGCCCCCTTCCTGCCCCGCTTCGGCACGGCTCAGGTGGGACGCGCGCCCTATGAGCCGCCCGCGGGTGTCGCGCTGGACGTGCGCTTCGGGGACGACCTGCAGGCCGTCGACTCGGGCGTCAACGTCGCCCGCGTCTGACGCGCCTTCGTGGCGCCGTGGACACCGGCTGCGGCCCCAGTCGGAGGCCGGTGTCCTTTATTTCCCATCTGTCGTTGGAATCTGACCCAGGGGGATTTTCTCTGACTGGCCGTTTCTCATACTTCGAAGTCGCAGGATGAGCGCGGTGGGCGGGCCGGGGGGGACGAAGACACGGGAGGCTCCGCATGATGACGGCTCCAGGACGCGTGCGTCCTTCACCAGGGCCGGTGGAAGCAGCGCCGCGGGTGCTGTGTGTGGGGGCCACGAGCGAATCCTGGTTGGCGTTGTCACGAGCCCTGCGTCCATTGCGCTGCGTGGCCTTTCAGGTGCCTTCCCTGGAGTCCGCCTTCCTGGAGGTGCAGCACACGCGGCCTTCCCTGGTGCTGGTGCACTGGCGGCAGTTGGTGGCCGGCGCGGGCATGGGCCTGCGCGCGCTGAAGCTGCGCCTGGGAGGGGATGGTCCGCCGGTGGTGCTGGTGGCGGAGCCGGAGACGCCCGCCGAGGTGCTCGAGGTGGGCGACGCGGAGGGGGTCGAGGACTGCCTGCTGTCGCCCCTGCGCACGCACGAGCTGCGCGCGCGGTTGGCGATGCTGGCGGGTGGCGGCGTCCCGGCCGCGCCGGTGCGTGCATCCCGTGTGCGTTCGCGCCTGCTGCTGCTGGCCGGCGCCAGTGGCCCCCTGGCGTGGAGCGGGCTGGGCGCCCTGCTGGAGGCATGTGGTCATCGCATCCTCTACAGCGCCACCGTGGGCGGTGGCGCCGCGCGCGTGGCCGAACAGGGGGAGCGGCCCGACCTGGTGTTGTCGCGGGAAGGCGCGCCGGGCGTGCCCAGGGGCCTGCCCTCTCCACGGTTGCAGCCGCTGCTGGCGGGGGTGCCGTCGCTCACGCTGGACGCAGACGCGCCGGTGCGTCCGGCCTCGTTGCTGCCCCGCATCCACGCGCTGCTGGGCCGGGAGGACGGCTCGCTGCGTGTCGAGGCGCGGGTGCGTTTCTGCTGTCCGGTGTCCTTCGGCGAGGCGGGGCTGCGCGGCGCGGAGTGGCGCTCCGGCGTGTCCAGCGCGCTGAGCCCTGGCGGCCTCCTGGTGCGCACGCTGGTGCCGGCGAAGGCGGGGACGGCGGTGGAGCTGCACATCCTGCTGCCCACCCTGGGCGAGCGCCTGGAGACACACGGCGTGGTGGCCTGGGCCCACGCCTACGCGCCTCGCAACGGCGTGTCCCACCCCTACGGCATGGGCGTGCGCTTCCTGGGCATGGGCCCACCGCGCCTCATGCAATTGCGCCAGTTGTGCCAGGCGGAGGTGCGCCCGTGACAGCGCAAGGCGCACCGAGGCGCAAGAAGGTCCTGCTGGTGGATGACTCGGACACCGTCCTGTTGCTCCAGCGGATGCTGCTGGCGGAGCTGGGCCACGACGCCATCGTCGCGCGGGACGGGCTGGAGGCGCTGGCGCGCGCGGAGCAGGAGCGGCCGGACCTCGTCTTCCTCGACGTGCTGATGCCGCACCTGGACGGGCTGGAGACGTGCCGGCTGCTGCGCGACCGGGAACCGACGCGGCGCACGCCCATCATCCTCTGCAGTGCGCGCGCCGAGGCGCGCAGCGTGCGCGCGTGCTTCAACAGCGGCTGCAACGACTTCGTGGCCAAGCCCTTTGACGGCGCCGCGCTGGTGGCCCTGCTGCGGCGCTACCTGGATTAGTCGCGCGGGCTTCCGGTGGGAGGCGTGGGCGGCCGGGCCGGCATGGAGCGGCGCGGCAGCGTCACGGTGAAGGTGGTGCCTTCCGCCTCATCGGAGCGGACCTCGATGGTGCCGCCGTGCGCCTGGACGATTTCCCGGACGATGAAGAGCCCCAGCCCGTAGCTCATCTTCAGCGTGCGCGAGCTCTGGGGCCCGCCGCGGAAGGGCTCGAAGAGGTGGGGCAGCAGGTTGTCCGGAATGGGGCGGCCGGCGTTGTGGACCTCCAGCACCACCCGGGTGCGCAGCCCGCGCGCCGTCAGCCGCACCGGCGTGTCCGGCGGGCTGTACTTGAGCGCGTTCTCCACCAGGTTGGACGTCACCTGCGCCAGCCGGTCCGGGTCCCAGACGCCCTGGGTGTTGCCCTTGGGGTCCACCTCGACGGTGCGCTGGGGGAAGGCCACGCCGAACTCGTGGGCCACCTTGGCCACCAAATCCTTCAGGTCCACCGGCCGGGGCTCAATGGCCACGCCGCCCATCAGCCGCGTGCGCGTGAAGTCCAGCAGCAGCCGGGTGAGCCGCTCGATGCGCACTGCCGCGGTGGCGATGCGCTGGCTGGTGCGCTGCGCATCCTCATCGGTGCCGCCCGCGGCGAGCACGCGCGACCAGTTCATGATGGCGCCCAGCGGGCTGCGGATGTCATGGGTGACGATGCCCATGAGCTGCTCCTGGAACTCGGAGTGCCGCCGGGCCTCCTCTTCCGCCCACTTGCGCTGGGTGATGTCGCGGCTGATGCCGAACAGGCCGAACACCTTGCCCTCGGCGTCACGCAGCACGCCCTTGGTGGACAGCCACACGCGCGGCCCGTCCACGCCCGGCTGCGCGTCCTCGTAGGTGACGGTGCGGCCGAAGGCGAACACCTCGCGGTCGTTCGCCGCGTTGGTGCGCGCCACCGCCGGGTCGAACAGCTCGAGGTCCGTGCGCCCCACCACGTCCTCGACGCGGTAGCCCACGGCCTTCGCGCCCGCCGCGTTCATCATCGTGAAGCGGCCGTCCAGGTCCTTCGTGTAGACGGCGTCCGTGGTGCCTTCGAGGATGGCGCGGAACACCTCGCCGTTGCGGCGCAGCGCCTCGCGCCCCTTGCGCTCCTCGGTGATGTCACGGCAGTGCACCAGCAGGCCGCCCTCCACCGGGCGCACGCGCACGTCGAGGCAGGTCTCCGCTCCCGGCCAGGCGTGCTCGTAGCGGACGGAGGGCTGCTCGGAGACGGGATGCTCGAAGTGCAGGTGACGGCTCAGCTCCAGCAGCTCCGGGCACACCCGGCGCACGTCGTCCTGCAACCGCGCCGCGTCGCCGAGCAGCCGGGCCATGTCTGGATTCACGTACGCCAGACACCACCGCGCATCGAGCAGGAAGAAGGCGTCCGGGAGCGCCTCCAGGAGCGTTTGCAGCAGCTCGGGGGAGGGGGCCTCGGCGGAAGGCTCGGCCAGGGGACGCTGGCGCTTCTTGGCGG
>NZ_VHLB01000167.1:0-7135 GCF_006547365.1 Myxococcus sp. AB056
GTCTGGGCGGGGGGCGGAGCGGGAGGCGACCTCCGGAGCGCCATGACAGCCCAGTTCGCGGATGGGCAGGCCTACCGGGACAAGGCGGTGGTGATTGCCTTTGATGCCCAGGCGCCGATAGGCGTCGGGATTCAGCACGGCTGGTATCCATACGGCCCACCGACCCAGGTCACGAAGGCCCACGGCGCGACCGCCATCGAGCTCGATTACGAGAGCGCATTCGAGGTCTACCGGCGCACGGCCGCGAGCCGCGGAGACGCGCTGGACGTGCAGGGCTTCGCCCGCTTCGCGATGACCCACCCGCTGGGGATTCCCCAGGCCAATGGGGAGTTCGTGATTCGCGACCCAATCTCCATCGAACCCGACGGCTCGGTCCGCTGCGTCGCCGAGATACCGGATGGCTCGTTGGTCCGAGTGATGGAGGGAGCGCGCGCGGACCTGATGGACGCGGCCGAGGGGGCGGCCACCCTGGCTCGGCAAGGAACCCCTGGCGCGCTGGGCGGCGCGGTCGTGTTCGATTGCTTCTCCCGCTACCCCATCCTGGGCGAGGAAATCCAAGACGAGCTCTCACGCGTCCAGGGAGCGCTCGGGGAGGCCACGCCGCTCGTGGGCTGCCTGACGCTGGGCGAGGTGGGGGCCATGGGAGGTGGCGTTCCGCAGTTCCACAACAAGACGGTGGTGGTGCTCGCCCTTCCAGGGTGATGGGACGAGGTCGGACATGGCGGACCCCCGCGAGGACGAGGACCGGAAGCTCACCGAGGAGCGACTCGCGCTGCTGAGCGTGCTCCAGGAGCTCACCGTCGCGGCGCTCGACCTCTTCGACCCGAGCAAGCCCGCGGACGCCTTCATGGACCGTGTCGCGGAGCGGCTGGGGTGCATGGTCGCGCTCTGGGTCCAGGTGAACGCGCGGGGGCAGGTCATCCTCCAGGGCGCGAGTGGACTCTCCGCTGCGTCCCGCCAGCTTCCGATTCCCGCCCGCTCCGAGCCCGGGGGGAAGCAAGGGCCCGCCGAGGTGAACCTGCCCTTTCCGGAGCTGGAACTGCCGGAGCTCGTGCGCTGGTCCATTCCAATCATCGGGGCGGACGCGGCGCACAGCGCCAGCGCGCTGCTGCTGTACTTCGACCGCGAGCCGCAGCTGCCGCGACATTACCGGGGCATGATGGAGCGCCTCGGCGGCGTGCTCCGTACCGCGCTCATGCACCGGCAGCTCTTCACCCGCATCCTGGAGAGCGAGCGCGCGCTCCACCAGCAGAAGACGCTGCTGGAGTCCCTGAGCGAAGCCTCCGACGAGGGCATCCTCATCTCCACCCAGGAAGGAAGGACGCTCACGCACAACCGCCGCCTCGTGCAGATGTGGGGGCTGGAGGAGGCGCTCCTGTCCACATCCTACGGGGCGTGGGTCCGTGCGGCGGCGGAGCTCGTGGAGGAGCCTGCCCGGTTCACGGCGCGCGCAGCCTTCTTCGTCGAGCACCGTGACGCGTCGGGACACGACGAGCTTCGGCTCAAGGATGGGCGGATATTCGAGCAGTACGACGCTCCGGTGGTGAGTGCTGACGGCGTCTACTATGGGCGGGCCGCCTACTTCCGGGACGTCACCGCTCGACGGCGCACGGAGCGGGACCTCCAGCACGAGCGGGACTTCAGCTCGGCGGTCCTGGATACAGCCCGCGCGCTGTTCATCGTCCTGGATGTGGAGGGCCGAATCGTCCGCTTCAACCGCGCATGCCAGGAGATGACCGGCTACTCCTTCGAGGAGCTTCGCGGCGCGCGGTTCTGGAAGCAGCTCCAGGCCCCGGAAGAAGCGGCGCGGGTCGAGCGGGACTTCGCCCAGCTCTCCGCGGGCCAGGGGCACGAGGAGTACGAGAGCTGCTGGCTCACGCGAGCGGGAGAGCGCCGCCTCATCGCATGGTCCAGCAACATCCTCCGCAGCCCGTCGGGAGCGGTCGAGTACATCATCGGCACGGGCATCGACATCACCGAGCAACGCCGGGCCGAGCGGGAGCGAGACCAGACCTTCCTGCGTGAGCAGCAAGCGCGGACCCGCGCCGAGGAGCAGGAAGGAAGGTCCGCGTTCCTGGCGGAAGCCTCGGGACTGCTCGCGGGCTCGCTCGCCCCTGAGGACGCGCTGCGAAACGTGGCGGCGCTGACCGTCCAGCGCTTCGCGGACTGGTGCGCGGTCGACCTGCTGGACAACGACCATTCCCCCCAGCGAATCGCGGTGGCCCAATCCCAGACACTGCGGGCCCAATGGCCCGCGAAGGACGCCCACGCGCCACCGGACCTCAATGCCACGCATGGCCCTGGGCGGGTGCTCCGCCGCGGCGAGCCGGAGTTCTGCCTGGAGGATTGCGGCCCCACTGCCCTCGAGTACGACGGCCTCGAGTTCCAGTCCTGGCTGTCGGTGCCGCTGCTCGCGCGTGGCCGGACGCTCGGCGCGCTCACCCTCGCCCGGATGGACAACGGGAGCCGCTATGGCCTGGCCGAGCTCGCCGTCGCGCAGGAGCTGGCCCGCCGCGCGGCCATGGCCGTGGACAACGCCCGGCTCTATCGGGAAGCCCAGCAGGCCATTGGCCTTCGTGATGAGTTCCTCTCCGTTGCCTCTCACGAGCTGAAGACCCCGGTCACCTCCCTCCAGTTGTCCGTGCAGGGCCTGCTGCGCCGCGCCCGGTCGGGAGCGCTCTGCACCGCGTCGGTGGAGACCGTGACCCAATCGGTCGAAGGCATCGAACGCCAGGCGATGCGGATGGCGAAGCTCGTCAACACGCTGCTCGATGTCTCGCGCATCCATGCCGGGCGGCTCGAGCTCGAGCTGGAGGAAGTGGACCTCGCCGCGCTGGTCCGAGACATCGCGGCACGCTTCGCACCCGAGCTGGCCCTCTCCGGCGCCACGCTCCAGGTTCATGCCGACACGCCGATGCCAGGACTCTGGGACCGGTCGCGGCTCGACCAGATTGTCACCAACCTGCTCTCGAATGCGATCAAGTACGGCGAGGGCAAGCCCATCGAAATCCAGGTCGGCGGAGACGCCAGGACCGCCCTCCTGGAAGTGAGGGACCAGGGAATCGGCATCCCGGCGGAACAACAGGCGTTGATCTTCCGGGCCTTCGAGCGGGCGGTGTCATCGCGCCACTACGGAGGGCTGGGCTTGGGCCTCCACATCGTCAGTCAGCTCGTCGAACGGCTGGGAGGGGCGGTCCGGGTCCAGAGCGAGGCGGGACGCGGCGCCACCTTCACGGTCTTGCTTCCACGCAGCGGCCCCGCCGCGCCGCGGCCGGCTCCGGCGGACATGCCCCTGGACGCGAACCATGCATGAGTGCGCGCTCCCGCCCTCCCGTGCCTGGCGCCGCGCTCTCGTCCGCTGAGAAGCCACTGGCGCGTCGCTGTCCGTCCTCGCCGCTGGACGGTTCTCACATCCGCGCACGGTGTGCGGAGAGCACGCCGAGGAGAACACCGCTGGCACGCCGGCTGCTCAAGCGCTCCCCGACCTCAGGCGGTCAAGCCGACGAGGCAGCCGCGCCGTGGTGGCGCGATGCGGAGTGTGGAGGTGGATGATGCTGACGGCGGGTAAGCGACTGGCGGTCTTCTCCATTCGCGAGGGCAAGGGCGGGAGCATCTGGGTGCGGGCGGGGAGCGCCTTCGTGAACAAGGACGGCTCGCTCAACGTGTTGCTGGACGTGCTGCCGCTGGACGGGAAGCTGCACGTCCGCGAGGCGGCGGAGAAGCGCGACACGGCGGGAATGAGCGGCGGCCGCTACGCGGGAGAGCTGGGGCTGGACGCGGCGCCGGTGGGTGGCCACTCGTGAGGGCGCTGTGCGCGGTGGTGGTGGGCCTGCTCTGGTGCGGGCCCGGGGTGGCGGAGGCGGCGAAGCTGCGCACGCAGCACACGGGGACGGTCAACCTCAACGAGGCCAGCGCGGCGCAGCTGGACTTGCTGCCGGGCGTCGGTGAGAAGGCGGCGCAGCGCATCATCGCCCACCGCCAGAAGCGGCCTTTCAAACGCGTGGAGGAGCTGGTGCGCGTGAAGGGCTTCGGCAAGAAGAAGTTCCTCAAGCTCAAGGCGCACCTGGCGCTGAGCGGGCCCACGACGCTGCGAGTCGAACAGGTGCCCGCCCCTCCTGAGAGAAAGGAGGTGAGCGCGACGAACGACTGAGACTGAAAGCTCCGACAATGGGGGGCCGCCGCCCGGGATTTCTCTCGTGGCCTGGCGCGGCGGCCCTGTCGTGGACGGGCCCATGAGGGGTAAACAGGGAAGCGCCTCTTGGGAGCGGTAGCCATCCTGGAGTGGATTGGTACCATCCGCCGCCATGAACCGACGCCTGACGAACCTGCTCACCGCGCTGCCCGTCACCGCCGCGCTGGTTGCTCCGCCCGTGCTCGCCTGCACCAGCATGCTGGTCTCCAAGGGAGCCACGGCGGATGGAGCCACCTTCATCACCTACGCCGCGGACGCGCACGAGCTGTACGGCGAGCTGTACTTCACGCCCGCGCGCCGCCACGCGCCTGGCGCCATGCGCGACATCATCGAGTGGGACACCGGCAAGTTCCTGGGCCGCATCCCCCAGCCCGCCGCGACGTATTCGGTGGTGGGCAACATGAACGAGCACCAGCTCTCCATCGGCGAGTCCACGTTCGGCGGCCGCGAGGAGCTGGAGGGGCCCGCGGGCATCATCGACTACGGCTCGCTCATGTACATCGCGCTGGAGCGCGCGAAGACGGCGCGCGAGGCCATCCAGGTGATGACCACCCTGGTCGCCGAGCACGGCTATGCCTCCACCGGTGAGTCGTTCTCCATCGCCGACCCGAAGGAGGCCTGGCTGCTGGAGATGATTGGCAAGGGCAAGGGCGAGAAAGGCGCGGTGTGGGTGGCCCGCAAGCTGCCCGACGGGTACCTCTCCGCGCACGCCAACCAGGCGCGCATCGGCACGTTCCCGCAGAACGAGAAGCAGACGACATTCTACTCGCCGGACGTCATCTCCTTCGCCCGGGCGAAGGGCTGGTTCAAGGGCGCGGACAAGGACTTCAACTTCGCGGAGACGTACAACCCCATCGACTTCGGCGGGCAGCGGTTCTCCGAGGCGCGCGTGTGGAGCATCTTCCGGCGCGCGGCGCCGTCGATGAAGCTGGGCGCGGAGTACGCGAACGGCGCGGCGCCCCAGAAGCGGCTGCCGCTGTGGGTGAAGCCGGACAAGAAGCTGTCCGTGCAGGACACCATGGCGCTGATGCGGGACCACTTCACGGGCACGCCGCTGGACATGACGAAGGACGTGGGCGCCGGCCCCTACGCGGCGCCGTACCGCTGGCGTCCGATGACGTGGGAGGTGGACGGCAAGCAGTACCTCCACGAGCGCGCCATCTCCACGCAGCAGACGGGCTTCTCCTTCGTCGCGCAGATGCGGGACTGGCTGCCGGCGCCCATTGGCGGCGTGCTCTGGTTCGGCGTGGACGACACCTTCACCACCGTCTACACGCCCATGTACGCCGGCATCCGGCAGGTGCCGCGCAACTTCGCGCAGGGCGTGGCCAGCCGCGGAGAGTTCTCCTGGGACTCCTCCTTCTGGGTGTTCAACTGGGTGTCGAACCAGGCCTACGGGCGCTGGAGCGACATGGTGAATGACCTGCAGAAGGAGCAGGGCGCACTGGAAGGCCAGTTCCTCGCGGACCAGGCCGACATCGAGAAGCGCGCCCAGGAGCAGTTCAAGCGCAGCCCCGAGGAGGCGCGCCAGTACCTCACCGACTACTCGCTCCAGCAGGGTGAGAAGGTCCACACCCGCTGGCGCAAGCTCGGTGAGACGCTGCTCGTGAAGTACATCGACGGCAACGTGCGTGATGAGATGGGCAAGGTGAACCATCCCAAGTTCCAGGAGGCCTGGTACCGGCGCATCGTCCAGGAGCATGGCAAGGCCCTGCAGATGCCCGCCAAGCCCGCGGAGCCCGCCGCCGCTCCGGCTCCGGCGCCCGCCCCTGCGCAGAAGCCGGCGCCCAAGCCCACCGTGGCTCCCGCGCCGTAACCTCCCGCCCTGGACCGGGACGACACGGGCGCCATCCTCCGGCTCACCCTCGAGGGGCTCTGAGCGCCCGCCCGCCCGGCATCCGGCCTGATGGGGAGATGGCCCACGGCGGCCCTCCCCACCGGGCCCGCTGGGCCTTCGAAAAGCCTCCGGCTTGACGTCTGGCTTGCGAGCGGTCAACAGCCAACGGTTTTTCAGCAGCGGGTCGGACGGCGACGCGATAGACCTGCTGCGACTCAAACCATTGGCTTGAGACACGGAGGCAGCAGGTGACAGCAGAAGAATCCCCGAAGGGACCGGCAGATGGGCCGCTGGTACCCCACGAAGGCGAGCGGACCTACAAAGGGCCGCCCCTTGGCGAAGTGCTCGAATTCATGCGACTGCTCTGGGCCGTGGACCACGGGCTCCAGTCCACGTCGAAGCGCATGGAGTCCTCGCTGGGACTCACGGGTCCGCAGCGCCTGGTCATCCGCCTGGTGGGGCGATTCCCCGACATCACCGCGGGCATGCTCGCGCAGATCCTCCACGTCCATCCCAGCACCCTGACGGGCGTGCTCAAGCGCCTGGAGAAGCGGGGCCTGCTGGAGCGCAAGTCCGATCCGCTCGACGGGCGCAAGGCGCTGTTCTCCCTGACGGACGAGGGGCGCGCGCTCGACATCCCCTCCGAGGGCACGGTGGAGTCGTCGGTGCAGCGCGTGCTGGCGCGCCTTTCGCGGTCCAACATCCTCGCGACGCAGGAAGTGCTCACCGCGCTGGCCCGGGAGCTGGGCGGCGTCCCCATGCCTGAGGTCGAGTACGACGAGGCGGGCGCCCGCAAGCAAGTCGTCCGATGAGCCGGTGGCCCGCCCGCTCCCTTGCCGCTGCCGGGGAAGCGTGTGGTGGGCTTCGTAGGAAGGGCGAGCCCGGTGGACCGCGTCACCTCCCGGACCCTCGCCCTTGTGTCTCCTTCCAGCGCCAGACACCTGGAGCCCTTCGAAGGGGCTCCTGGGTCGTTATGCTTCGCAAGAAGGGGCTGGCTGCTAGAAAATCGGGAAATAGGCGGCCCCACCAGGGGTTGCCTCGTCACTGAGCGGACAGGACAGCGTGAACCTCGACACACCGCAGACTCCAGGCCCCGAGCTCCCGCC
>NZ_VHLB01000168.1:0-7115 GCF_006547365.1 Myxococcus sp. AB056
GGCCATACGTGGGCTCCTGGGCGGGGGGCGGCTCCGGACGCTCCGGCTGGAGGGACTTGATGTACTCGACGAGCGCGCCCACCTCGCCAGCGCTCAGCCGCCCGTGGAAGGACGGCATCACCGGCGCGTAGCCCGCGACCACCTTCGCCAGCGGGTCCATCATCGACTCGGTGAGGTACGCGACGTCGGCTCGCACGCTGTCACCCGAGGCCAGCGGCTCCTCGCGGCCGTACAGCCCCAGCCACGAGGGACCGATGTGCGGCGTGCCGTCGATGGTGTGGCACTGGAAGCAGCCCTGCCGCGTGGCGACGACCGCCCCTCGCCGCGCGAGCGGTCCCCGGGTGCCCTCCTCCTCGGAGGATTCATCCGCCACCCAGGTGGGTTGAGCCAACTGCCGGCCCCGCCAGGATTCGAAGGCCTCGGGCTCCAACGCCACCACCTCGGCGCGCATGCGCGAGTGGTCCAGGCCACAGTACTCCGCGCAAAACACCCGGTAGCGGCCCGGCCTCACGGCCTCGAACCAGAGCTCCGTGTAGCGCCCTGGCAACGCATCCATCTTCAAGCGGAAGGCGGGGACGTAGAAGGAGTGGATGACGTCGCGCGACGTGATGAGCAGGCGCACGGGCGTGCCGGTGGGAACGTGCAGCACGCCCACCATGCCCGGCCCGTCTGGGTACGCGAACTTCCACATCCACTGCTTGCCAGTGACGTAGACGTCCAGCGCGTCGCGCGGCGGCGTGCGCGCCCACACGTAGTCCTGGAACCCCAGCGCGCCCCAGAGCAGGAAGAAGGCCAGCGGCACCCCGGCGAACGCGGCCTCCATCCAGGTGGGCGCGGCCACCCCCGGCTCCTGCGTGGGGGCTCGCCCACGGCGGTAGCGCACCAGGAAGAAGAGTCCGGTGAGACCAATGCCCGCGCCCACCACGAAGGTGGTGCCGATGATGAAGAAGTGCAGCCGGTCCACGCGCGGGGCCAGCGACGACGCCGCCTCGGGGAGGAAGAGGATTCGCCGCATCAGGTCACTCATGGCCGCGCCCCCTCTTCTGCGGAGAGGACCTGCTCCATGGCCCGCTCCACCGGCAGGTGGATGACGCCCGCGTCCCGGTCCACCCAGCCATACGTCCGCAGCCGCGCTTGCTGTGCGTCGCGCAGCCGAGGCGCGCCGTCCTCCAGGGCGAAGGGCTGCTGGTTGACGTCCGCGACCTCGGGCGCACCCAGGGCCGGGGGAAAACCCGCGCTTGTCACGGGCGCGTACCACCACTCTCCCCAACGGACCACGAGCAGCGCCGCCACGACCAGGACGAGCCACGCAGCCCCCACCACGGCGAGGCGCCGCACTGGAAGCTGCTGGTGCTCTGGCGGAGGTGGCGTGAATCCGGTGCTCATGAGCGGGGCACCCGCAGCGAATGGGGCAGGAAGGGGTCTCTCACTGGCACCGTGTAGCCACCGCGCGCGAGCAGCACCCACGCGGCCACCGTCCATCCCCCCACGCCGGCCCACGCCGTGGCACTGGTCCAGTGGAACGTCGCCGTCCCGGGGGAGAGCGCGGGCCACACCAGCCAGTACACGTCCAGTGCCCGCATGAGCAGCAGCCAGGCGCCCACCGCGGCGAGCGCGCCCGCGTGCTGCTTCACGCGACGGAGCAGCAGCAGGAAGAACGGCACGCCGAAGTGCCCCACGGCCAGCGCCACCGCCACCGTGAGCCAGCCTCCGTCCAGGCGGGCGCGGTACCACGTCACCTCCTCCGGCAACGAGGCAATCCACACCAGCAGGAACTGCGAGAAGCCGCAGTAGGCCCACAGGCAGATGAAGCCGAGCAGCAGCGTTCCCAACCGGAGGAAGTGCGCCGGCCCCATCAACGCGCCGAACTGTCCCGCGCCTCGCGCCAGGGCGGCGGTGAGGGCCACCATGGAGAGCGCGCCCACGACCGCGCCACACCCGACCGTGAGCGCGTACACGGTGGACTGCCACAGGGGCTCCAGCGACATCAGCCAGTCCAGGCTGGCGAAGGACAGGCACAGCACCATCAGCGGCAGCGCCCCCGAGGCCAGCCGCCGCTGGTACAGGGTGATGCGCACCGCCCGCTCGGTGATGCCCGGCTCCGCGTCCTGCCGCACCGACCAGCGGAACAGGAGGACGCCCACCGCGCCCCAGACGGCGAAGTACAGAAGGGCCCGGCCCAGGAAGAAGGGCACGTTGAGGTACGGCTGCTTGTGCGCCAGCAACTGGAGGTCATGCCCGCTCAGGCTGGAAGGGAGCGCCACCCAGGGGAACAGGTGGGGCATCGCCAGGGCCACGGGGACGAAGAGCAGCGCGAACAGCGGGCAGGTCGCGGCCATGATTTCCAGGGACCGCCGCAGCACGGTGGGCCACCGCGCGCGCGCCGCGTGGAACGCAGCCAGGATGATGAGCGCCCCCAGGCTGAGCGACAGCCAGTACGCGAAGGCGAACAGGTAGCCGTGGGCGGCCTCCCGGGGCGCGGCCCATCCCCCCAGCAGCGTGGCCAGGAGCCCCAGGCTCCCCACCGCGGCGGCGCCCCAGACCACGCGCCGGCCTTCCGTCAGGCGTGTCAGCACCGCGGCCGTCATGGCGCACCCTCCACGGGAGCCCGCATGAGCTCATCTCGTGCGTCCTCGGGCGCGGCGGACAGCGGTGCGCGCTGGCTGTACGCCAGGACCCGTAGCCAGGCCACGACCTTCCAGCGCGCCTCGGGCGTAAGCGCGTCCGCGTAGGAAGGCATCAACCCGTACCCGCCGGTGATGACCGAGTAATAGAAGCCCGGCGGGTGTGGCAGCGCCTCCCATCCAGGTGGCACCGGACGGGCGCCCTCCCCTGCGTCCACCGGCCCCTCACCGCCATGCTCGGGATGTGAATGCGCCTCGCCGTACAGCGAGGGAGGCTGCCGCTCGCCCATGTTCTTGGCGACGATGCTCTGCCCGTCACCGAGCATTCCGTGGCACGGCGCGCACCAGGTCTCGAAGTGGGCACGGCCCTCCCGCAGCGTGTCGCGCGTGAACGGCACGGGGAGCCGCTCCACCTCCACCCAACCGCCATCCGGAGAGCCACGGCGGGCATATGCAGCCTCCTGGAAGTACCACTCGCGAGCGACCGTCCCGGGGACGCGGGGCCGCATCGCCCGCGCGTCCGCGAAGTACGGGTTGGCGACGAAGGCCCCGTCGCGAGCCTGCACCCGCATCGGGTCCAGGTCCTCGCAGCCGGCCACCGCCGTGAGCCCGAAGGCGACCTGCGCAAGACGCGCCCTCACCGCCGGCCCTCCACCGCGAGCACGACGGCGGCGCCGAGCTGGCGGAGGGCGCCTTCCGCCGCGTCCACGCCCTCCGAACCGTCCACCGCGACGGCGAGCCAGAACCCGTCGATGCTGGCACTGCGGAACGCCTCCAGGTCGAAGAACGGATGCGTCACGCGCGGCAGGCCACACGCCACGATGACCCCCAGGAAGATGGCACCCGCCGCCGCCAGGACCGCGGACTCGAAGGTGATGGGAATGAAGGCGGGGCCGCTGTGCAGCGGACGGCCGCCCACGTTCAGCGGCCAGTCCACGGCCTGCGTGAACCACTGCACGACATAGGCGCCCGCCGCGCCGCCGACCCCAGCGATCAACGCCAGCAGCGGCAGCCTCGAACCGGACACTCCCAGCACGGCGTCCACGTCCTCCACCGGATACGGGGTGTGCGCGTCCAACCGGAGGAAGCCCGACGCCCGCAGCGCACGGGCCGCCTCCACCATCCGCTCCGGCGAGCGGAACTCTCCCAGCACCCAGCGGCTCATCGCGCGCCTCCCTCCCGTACCGACACGTCATGGGCGAAGGCCTCGGAGGCCGCGAGCTCGTGTTGGAGTTCCTTCACCTCACTGATGGGGACCGGCGGCAGGAAGCGGAGGAACAGCAGGAAGCCCAGTCCGAAGAGCCCCACCGTTCCGGACAGCAGGCTCAGGTCCACCCAGGTGGGCGCGTAGTGCCGCCAGCTCGCAGGCAGGAAGTCCTCGCTGAGCGGAGACACGATGATGATGAAGCGCTCCATCCACATGCCCACGTTGACGAGCAGCGCCGCGCACCACAGGACCACCGGCTGGGTGCGCAGCCGGGCGAACCAGAAGAGCTGTGGCACCAGCACGTTGCAGGCGAAGACGGTCCAGAACGCCGGCGCATAGGGGCCGGTGCGCAGGATGTTCATCGCGTGCATCTCGTAGGGGCTTCCGCTGTACCAGCCGAAGAAGTGCTCTTGAACGTAGCCGTAGGCCACGAAGAGACCGGAGACGAGCAGCAGTCGCGCCAGCGCATCCAGGTGCGCCTGCGTCACCACCGCGTGCAGGTGGAGCGCCCGCCGGGCGGGAATCAACAGCGAGAGCACCATGGCCAACCCGGAGAAGATGGCACCCGCCACGAAGTACGGAGGAAAGACGGTGCTGTGCCAGCCCGGAAGCTGCGACACGGCAAAGTCGAACGAGACGATGGTGTGCACCGACACGACCAGCGGCGTCGCCAACCCCGCGAGCAGCAGGTAGCCGGTGCGCCAGTGCCGCCAGTGGCGGGCACTCCCCCGCCACCCCAGGGACAGCAGGCCCCAGACTCGGCGCCGCCAGGGCTGCTTCGCGGTGTCCCGCGCGGTGGCCAGGTCCGGCAACAGGCCCAGGTACCAGAACAGCACCGACACGGTGAGGTACGTGGTGATGGCCACCACGTCCCACGTGAGGGGGGAGCGGAACTGCGGCCACATGCGCAGCGAGCTGGGGTACGGCACCAGGTAGTAGAACTTCCAGGGCCGGCCCAGGTGCAGCAGGGGGAACAGCGCCGCGCACACCAGGGCGAACAGCGTCATCGCCTCCGCCATGCGGTTGACGGAGCTGCGCCACTTCATGCCGAAGAGCAGGAGGATGGCGGAGATGAGCGTGCCGGCGTGGCCAATGCCAATCCACCAGACGAAGTTGATGATGCCGAACGCCCACGCCACCGGGATGTTGTTGCCCCACATCCCCACGCCCGTGACGAAGGTGATGGTGATGGCCACCGCCAGCAGCACCGTCAGCGCCGCGCACACGCCGACGAGCGCCCACCACCCCATGCCCGGCGCGGTGAGCACCGGCCGCAGCAACGCCTCACCGAGCTGCGCGTCCGGGCGTCGCTCCTCGAGCAACGGGTGGACGACCAGCGGATCCGCCGTCACCGGAGCCAGGGGCAGTGGCTCGCTCATCCCGTGGCCTCGCTTGGATTCTTCAGCCGGATCAGATGGACGGTGCGCGGCTGCGTCCCCAGGTGGTTCAACAAGGCGTAATGGCGCGGGTCCTGGTGCAGCCGCGTGACAGGGTCCTCCGGTTGGTTCAAGTCACCGAAGACGATGGCCTCCGTGGGACACGCCTGCTGACACGCGGTGCGCACCTCCCCTTGCCGGATGGAACGGTGAGCCACGCGCGCGGTGATGCGGGCGGCCTCGATGCGCTGCACGCAGTACGTGCACTTCTCCATCACCCCGCGCGAGCGCACCGTCACCTGGGGGTTGCGGTACATCCGGTCCAGGGGACTGCCGCGGTTGTATTCCAGGTAGTTGAAGCGCCGGACCTTGTAGGGGCAGTTGTTGGAGCAATACCGCGTGCCGACGCAGCGGTTGTAGACCATCTGGTTGAGCCCCTCGTCCGAGTGGACGGTGGCGGCCACGGGGCACACGTACTCGCAAGGCGCGTACTCACAGTGCACGCACATCAGCGGCTGGGTGATGACGGCGGGGTTGTCCGCGTCCCCCATGAAGTAACGGTCGATGCGCAGCCAGTGCATCTCCCGTCCGCGCCGCACCTGGTCCTTCCCCACGGCGGGGATGTTGTTCTCCGCCTGGCACGCCACCACACAAGCACTGCACCCCGTGCAACGGTGCAGGTCGATGGACATGCCCCAACGATGGCCCGGTGCGTCCGACACGGGCCGAGGCGGATACAGGTGTTCTTCCGGTGCCTGGAGCGCGGGGAGCCGCGCATCGCCCTGTGCCGCGAAGCGGGCGGCCGTCGTCTGGAGCGCGATGGGCCGGCCCTCCATGTGCCAGTGTTCCTGCGTCAGCGCGAAGTCGTGGTGGCCTTCCACGCGCGTGAGCCGCACGCCGGAGGCCCACCAGGGCGCGTCCTGGAAGCGCAGCACCTGGGCGTCGAAGCCCACGCCGCGCGCCACCGGGCTGCCCAGGCGCTGGCCGTACCCCAGCGGCAGCGTGAGGGTGTCATCGGCCTGCCCGGGAACCACCAGCACGGGCGCTTCCATCGAACGGCCGCGAAGCTCCAGGCGGACGCGGTCGCCTCGCGCCAGCGACAGGCGCGAAGCCGTGGCGGGACTCACCCACACGGCATTGTCCCAGGTGAGCTGCGTCACCGGGTCCGGCAGTTCCTGGAGCCAGGGATTGGCGCCGTAGCGACCATCATGGACCTTGGCGTCCGTGACGAAGTGCAGCTCCAGCCCGTCCCCCGAGGGCGGAAGCGACTGGACGGCCGCGAGCACCGAGGCGGCATCCACGGCGGCCTGTTGCACCGGCAGCCGCGTGCCAGGAACGACGCCCTCCGCGAGCCAGCGTTCCCATTCCTCCTCGAAGTCTCCCGATGCCGCGGCGTGCTCACGCCACTGGGCCCGAAGTCGCTCGTAGGGCGTGGTCGCCAGCGCTCCGGCGAAGGCCGCCAGCAGCTCCAGCGGAGGCACGGCGCTCTCCACCAGCGGCGCGATGAGCGGCTGCAGGACGGTCGCGGTGCCATCCACCGCGCGCCCATCGCCCCAGGCCTCGAACGGATGCGTGGAGGGGACGGACCAGGACACCCGCGCGGCGGTCTCATCGTCGTGAAGCGCGCAGTACACGGCGTCCTCCACCAGCCCCAGCGCCTCCCCCAGGGGCACGTCCGTGGGCGCGCGGTAGACGGGGTTCCACGCGGTGATGAGCAGCGTGTCCACCACGCCCGCGCGGATGTCCGCGACGAGCTCCGGCAACGCCGCCGCGTCCGGCGCGGGCACCAGGAGCGAGTCCACGCACCGCACCGTTCCACCGTGCAAGGTCGCGTTGAGCAGATGCGCCAGCGCGTGCACCGCCGCGGGCTGGGATTCCCCCACCACGATGAACGCCCCGTCCCCCTGC
>NZ_VHLB01000169.1:0-7114 GCF_006547365.1 Myxococcus sp. AB056
GCAGTGAGGGGGGGGGAGCGGGCGGGGGAGCGGGCCCGGACCAGCCCGGGCTTGATTGCCGCTGGGTACCGCCACCCCCACCGTGCCTGGGTACTTCCTTCCGGAAAGGACCCAGACATGGCCCAGAAGAACCCTGACCCGCGTGAAGCCGGCCCCAAGCCGCCCTTTCCCAAGCAGTCGCAGTCGCACCCCGGCCACGAGGGGCGGATGGCTCCGGAGCCTGACTACGGCGAACAGTCCTACAAGGGGCTGGGCCGGCTCGAGGGCCGGGTGGCGCTCATCACCGGTGGGGACAGCGGCATTGGCCGCGCGGTGTGTCTGGCCTTCGCGCGCGAGGGCGCGGACGTCGCGGTGTCCTTCCTCAGCGAAGGGGACGACGCCCAGCAGGTGAAGCGCGTGGTGGAGGACGCGGGGCGCAAGGCCCTGCTGCTGCCCGGTGACCTGACGGTGGAGGCCCAGTGCCGCAAGCTGGTGGAGGACACCGTGAAGCGCTTCGGGCGCATCGACATCCTCGTCAACAACGCCGCGTACCAGGGCGAGGCGGTGGAGCGCTTCGAGGACTTCGACCCCGAGCGCCTGGAGCGCACCTTCCGCACCAACATCCTCGCGATGTTCCACCTGGTGCGCCACGCGCTGCCGCACATGAAGGAGGGGAGCACCATCATCAACACCAGCTCCATCCAGGCGTATGACCCCTCGCCCGCCATCCTCGACTACGCCGTCACCAAGAGCGCCATCGTCAACTTCACCAAGGGCCTGGCACGGGAACTCATTGAGCGGGGCATCCGCGTCAACGCCGTGGCGCCGGGCCCCGTGTGGACGCCGCTCATCCCCCAGTCGTTCGATGCGGAGAAGACGTCCAAGTTCGGCAAGGACTCGCCCATGGGCCGCCCCGCGCAGCCCGCGGAGCTGGCGCCGTCCTACGTGTTCCTCGCCTCGGATGAGTCTCGCTACGTCAACGCGGAGGTGCTGGGCGTGACGGGCGGGCGGCTGCTCGCGTAAGCTGACGCGGCGCGTGATGTCACCGGACGTGTCCTGGCATGGTTCCAAACAGGGGCCATTGCCAGTGACGCGAGGTGCAGGCGGGATGTCCTGCCTCGGACGGGCGGTGTGTCCGGGAACAGGCAACCTGGTGGGGCGGGTTGCTTTCCTGGGCTGGGAAAGTTTCAGATCCCTCACGGAGCTCACCTCTCACCCTAGGAGGCAGCCACGCATGCAGTTCAACATCACCTTCCGTCAGTTCGGAGCGTCCGATTCCCTCAAGGAGTACGCACGCGAGAAGGTCGAAAGGGTGAACCGGTTGCTGGACCGAGCCGGCGAGGCCCATGTGGTTCTGTCGTTGGAACGCCACCTCCACCATGCGGACATCACCATCCACTCCGGCGCGTGGGTCCTTCGGGGCCGCGACAAGAGCGATGACATGTACGCGTCCATCGACCTGGCGATGGACAAGATCGAGCGCCAGCTGCGGCGCTACCGTGACAAGCTGAAGTCGCACCATGGCCGTGAGCGCGTCCACCACCGGCATGATTTGGTGGAGCAGCTCCGGGTCCGCCACGCCGTGTTCGAGCTCCCGGACGTGGAAACGCTGACGTCGCTGGCCGAAGCCTCCGCGAGTGAAGATGCGCCGAAACCCGCCGCCGTCGTGCCCGCGCAGCCCGCGGCCTCGTCGCAGGCGGCGCGCGAGGTGCGTGCCACCCACCTCACCGTCAAGCCGCTCACCGTGGGTGATGCGGTGATGCAGATGAACCTGATGAACAACGACTTCTACGTCTTCCACAACGTGGAGTCGGAGTCGCTGTGCATCGTCTACCGGCGCAAGGATGGCCAGTACGGCCTCATCGAGCCGCACGCCCCGGCAATCGCCGCCACGGGGACCTGAGCCGTCGCTGACCGCTGACTTCCGCGCGCCGTCACCCGGTGAATTGGGGTGACGGCGTGTGACGGCGGGGAGTCCGCCATTCGAATGCCTCCGCGTGCTGGAGGGCGTCGGTGCGGGTGCCCATGAGGCCCCGCGCCCACGTCCCGCCGAGGGGGCGGTCCACCGAGCCGCTCCCGAACGGGGGCCTGGACGCGAGTGGGGGCCACCCCGGCGAGCATGCGCCGGTCGCCCTCGACGCGATGTCGATGACAGTCGACAGGAACAGACGCTTCATGGGAAGTCCCTACCTCCCGTGGGACGGGTTTCCCTTCCGCGTCATGATGCGCAGTGAGTGCGGAGAGCGCGCATCCAGACAGGCCACCCTTGCGCTAAAGAGGGGTGGGGAGTAATTGCCGCCAACCAGGAGCGCCAGCGCGGGAGCGTCAGTGAGAATCGCCGAGTTCCTCAGCCCCCAAGCCGTCATCGCCGACATGCAGTCGCGGACGAAGCCTGAAGTCCTGCGAGAACTGAGTGCCACGCTGGTGCGCGCCCATCCGCTGCTGACCGCGGACCGGCTGGTGGAGGTACTGCGCGAGCGCGAGAAGCTTGGCAGTACGGGCATCGGCGAGGGTGTGGCCATCCCCCACGGCAAGCTGCCGGGCATGGGACAGCTCCAGGCCGCCTTCGGCGTGTCGCGCGCGGGCGTGGACTTCGAGGCCATTGATGGCAAGCCCACCCACCTGTTCTTCGCCCTGGTGGCGCCGGAGAACAGCGCGGGGGTCCACCTCAAGGCCCTGGCCCGCATCTCCCGTCTCTTCAAGAACCCGCGTTTCCGGGCCGCCATCCTCGAGGCGCCCTCGGCCGCGGACATCCACGCCCTCATCGTCCAGGAAGACGCACGGCCTTGAGTGGGCGTGCGTTCCGGGGGGAACATCCGCACCATGGACGTCGTCCTGAGACCCATCAGCGACCGCTTCTTCCACGACCACCTGCTGCCCTTCTTCCAGCGGGCCATGGGGGATGCCCCCGGCGCGCTGGAGTCCCTGCAGGAGCAGCTGGGGGACGGTCAGGCGCGCATGCTCTGCGAGCGGATGCTCTCCACGGCGCTGCCCGGCGGCGTGGGCTCGGTGGACGCGGACCCCTGGGCGGACCTGGTGGACCGGCTCGTCTTCCTGCACTGGACCGAAGGCCCCGCGGGCTGGGAGGTCGGTGAGGCGGAGGCGGGCTACGCGGACGGCTGGGACGAGGCCCTGCACCTGGCCCTGATGGTGGAGGAGGCGGACTATCCCTACTGGGACGCGCGGGGCTCGCGCGACGTCAGGGACCGCTTCCGCTTCCGGCCGCGTGAGGACGTGGGCCTGGCCTCGCTGCTCGCTGGCCTGTGGGAGCCCTTCCCGGAGTTCCCGCCGGACCAGGTGTTCACCACCCAGGGCCGGGGCGAATACTCCCCCGGCACACGCTACGCCTTCGCGGACTGGGCCTGGCGCCCGGCGAAGAAAGTCGCGCACTGGCAGGTGAACCTGCCGCGCAAGCTGGAGCGGCTCCTGACCCGCGAGCAGGCGCGGATGAAGCTGCCGTCGTTGCCGGAGAAGGAGGAGGTGCTGGCGTACTGGCTGGGCAAGCAGCCGCAGCCGCCGCCGCTCACGGTGGCCTTCTCCGGCCTGGGGCCCCGCGCGGCCAACTGGATTCGCGAACTGGGCGCCCTCACCGCGCACCTGCGCGGCGCGGCGCTGGCGAAGCAGGGGCTGGCGGCGCTGGTGACGAAGGGCTCCGGCGTTCGAATCTAGCCTTTGGGCGCGGACGGCCCGGGGCTCTCCAGCAGCAGCGTGACGGGGCCGTCGTTGACGAGCGCCACCTTCATGTCCGCGGCGAAGACGCCGGTGCCCACACTCAGGCCGCGCTGGCGCAACAGCTCACAGGTGCGCTCATAGAGGGCCTTGGCGCTCACGGGCTCCATCGCGTCGATGAAGCTGGGCCTGCGCCCCTTGCGCGCGTCGCCGTAGAGCGTGAACTGGCTGACGACGATGAGCTGCCGGGACGTGTCCTCCAGCGACAGGTTCATCTTCCCCGCGGCGTCCTCGAAGATGCGCAGCGTGGCCAGCTTCTCCACCATCCACGCCACGTCCGCCTCCGCGTCGCCCTTGCCCACGCCCAGCAGCACCAGCAGGCCCGGGCCGATGTCGCTCACGCGCTGACCGTCCACCGTCACCGACGCCTCCAGCACGCGCTGCACCACCGCTCTCATCGAAGTCACCTCGTGGACATGCGTGTCTGACCGGGGGCTCGCGTCAGTCACGTCGTTACAGTTGGAATGTCAGGTTTCTGCCTGCTGGAAGAGCGAGCGCCCAGACGTGGACTCACGCAGCCACTCACCCTTGCCCGTCTTTTGCCCCGTTCCGCATAATGGCACCTGACTTCCCCGGAGAGAGTGTGCAGGTCCATCGAGCCAGCTCCATCTTGGCCGTGTCGGCCATTATTTTCCTGTCGCTTTCTCACGCAGCGCACGCCGCGCCCGCTCCAGCGGAGAAGCGCGCGGACCGCGAGGCCCTCAAGGCCGCGCTGCTGCAGGTTCTCCAGCGCGCGCCACTGAAGGCCAGTCGCATGGGCGTGCTCATGCAGAGCCTGGACGACGGCGCCGTGGTGTTCAGCCACAACGCTGACGAACTGCTCAACCCCGCATCCAACGTGAAGCTGGTGACGTCCGCCGCCGCGCTCGCGTCGCTGGGGCCCGAGTTCCGCTACGACACCGAGTTCCTGGTGGAGCCGGAGCTGGGCGCGGACGGCAAGGTGAAGACGCTCTACGTGCGCGGCAAGGGTGACCCGTCCATGACGACGGAGCGCCTGTGGGGCATCGTCGCGGAGCTGTGGCACGCCGGCGTGCGCGACGTGGGCGAAATCGTGGTGGATGACTCGTGGTTCGACGCCGAGCGCACGCCGCCCGGCTATGACCAGGAGGACACGGACCGCGCCTACATGGCGCCCACCGGCGCGGTGAGCCTCAACTGGAACGCGGTGGCCATCTACCTGCGGCCCGGCAACGCGCCGGGCGCCAAGGGCGTGGTGGAGATGGAGCCGCCCAGCGACTACTTCGTGGTGGAGAACCAGCTCACCACCGGGCCGCGGCGCGCGCGCCGCGTGTCCGTTACGTCGGACCCCGCCGGCCTCCAGCAGAAGATTGTCGTGCGCGGCCAGCTCCCGGGGGAGCGCGGCGGCGCCGTCAGCGTCTGGAAGAAGATCGACAACCCGCCCATGTACTTCGGCCAGTCGCTCAAGCAGATGCTGGTGACGCGCGGCGTGAAGATGAAGGGCAAGGTGAAGCTTGGCAAGACGTCCACCAAGGCCCGCATGCTGCACGTGTCGCAGTCGGACACGTTCGACGTGCTCCTCAAGCGCCTCAACAAGCTGTCCAGCAACTTCGTCGCCGAGCAGCTCCTCAAGACGATGGGCGCCGAGCTGCGCGGCTCGCCGGGCTCCTTCACCAAGGGCGTGGACGTGGTGGAGCAGTTCCTGGAGCGCGACGTGGGCATCCCCCGCGGCACCTACGTGATGAAGAACGGCAGCGGGCTGAACGACGCCAACCGCTTCTCCGCCACGCAGCTCAACCAGCTGCTGCGGCACATGGTGCAGCGCTTCCCCTTCTCGCCGGAGTACCTGTCGTCGGTGCCCATCGCGGGCAAGGACGGCACGCTCAAGTACCGCTTCGAGGGCAGTGACGCGGTGGGCCGGCTGCGCGCCAAGACGGGCACCCTGGAGAGCGTGTCCGCGCTGAGCGGCTACGTGACGAGCGCGGGCGGAGAGCGCTTCACCTTCTCCATCATGGCCAACGACTTCGCGGGCCGCGCCGGTCCCATCGTCGCGGGCCTGGACGCGCTGGGCGCGGCGGTAGCCGCCACCGGCTCCAGCCTGGGGCCGTCCACGGCGGTGGCCGCGCTGGCGGACAGCGGGCGGCCCTCGGGCGCCGTGGATGACGTGGCCGCTCGCATCAAGACGTACCTGGACCTGGGCGCGCAGCGCGACCAGCGCAACATCGGCTTCCTGCGCACCGCGTGGCGCAGCGAGCGAGACCCGGCCGTGCGCGCGGTGCTGGCGGAGAGCCTCTACCAGTCCAACCCGCACGACTACCTGGGCGCGCGCACGCTGCTGGACAGCTATTCGGCCACCGCCGAGGTCTATGGCCGGCTGAAGGACGTGGCGCGGGTGCTGTCCGTGGAGGTGCCGGGCGTCAGCAGCATGGTGGAGCTGGCGGCGGGCGGAAACGCGGAGGCGCTGGCCCGGGTGCTGGAGCTGGCGGGCGCGGCGGGCACGGACGCCCAGGCCCAGTCGGAGATGGCCGAGGCCCTGGGCGAGGTGGCTCGCACCGCGCCGGAGGAGCTGGTGGTGGCGCTTCGGGCGGCCAGCGCCAGTGATCGGGATGCGTGCACCACGCTGCTGGCGCGGGGGCTGGTGCAGGCGGGGCAGGCGGACCACCCCTTCTGGAAGTCGCTGCGCCGCACGCTGGGTGCTTCGGACCCACGGCTGGCATCCTTCGCCAAGGGGCTGGACTCCACGCTGTCGCAGAAGGTGGCGGAGGCCAAGGCCCCGGCGAAGACGCCGGAGGGCTTCACCCCCGTGCAGATGGTGGCGCCCGCGGGCAACGCGCCCGAGTCCTCCACCGCCGACAACCGCCCGGGCGGGTAGGCCGGAATCCACTGTGTTTCTCGCGAGTTCCCTCCGGCCGGGCCTGCCTCCCCGGCCGGGTGGCAGGCGGGCGTACGACACCCAGGAAGAAGGCGGCTTTCTGGCTGGGTGTCAGTACCCACTGCTATAGGTGGGAATCAAACCCGGCGGGTGCGTCCGGGGTGTAACCGGTCCTTGGTGGACCGGTTCTCGTGAGAAAGGAATGCAGTCATGGCTGGAGGCGTGAACAAGGTCATCCTCATCGGCAACCTCGGGGCGGACCCGGAGGTCCGGTTCACTCCCGGCGGTCAGGCGGTGGCGAACTTCCGCATCGCCACCAGCGAGAGCTGGGTCGACAAGAATGGCCAGAAGCAGGAGCGGACCGAGTGGCACCGCATCGTCGTCTGGGGAAAGCTCGCGGAGCTCTGCGGCGAGTACCTGAAGAAGGGACGGCAGTGCTACGTCGAGGGCCGCCTGCAGACGCGCGAGTGGACGGACAAGGAGAACCGGAAGAACTACACCACCGAGGTGGTGGCCAACGCCGTGACGTTCCTCGGCGGTGGTGGCCGTGACGCCGGAGACGGCATGGGCGGCGGG